>NZ_JBHUAD010000092.1:0-14618 GCF_042789955.1 Oerskovia sp. NPDC056781 | reverse complement strand
CCCGCAGGGTCCGTGCCGGTCACCAGGGCGCCGGCCGGCACGGCCCCTGACCGTCAGGGAGTGACGATCGCGAAGTCCTTGTCGCCCGGGTCCAGGACCGCGGCGAGCCGGCCGAGCACGGAGGAGTCGCCGCTGAGCTCGATGCCCGCCTGGGCGAGCGTGTCCGGCGTGACGTCTCCGCTCGCCAGGATCGGTAGAGCGCGCCTGGTCCCGGTGAGCGTGACGTCAGCGGCACCCTTCTGCGGGGCGGCGCTGTACGTGAGGACACCGTTGCGCAGCCACAGCCGGTAGCGCTCGTCGACGTCCGTCAGCACGACGTCGATCGTCACCCTCTCGTCCCATGCCCGCGGCCCGTCGACCTGGATCGCCAGGGCGTCGAAGAGCATGGCCGGGGACAGCTGCGCGAGCATGTCCGACGAGGCCGCGACGGTCGGCGTACCGAACGGGCCGTCGCGCAGCTCGGTCGCACCCGAGAGGTAGACGCTGCGCCAGGTGCCGTTCTCCGACCCGTAGCCGAGCTGTTCGTAGGTGTCCGCGAGCAGCTCACGGGCCCCGGTGTGATCGGGCTCGGCGAAGACGACGTGGTTCAGGATCTCCGCGACCCAGCGGTAGTCCCCCTCGTCGAACGCGACCTGGGCCTTGGCGACGACGGCGGCCGCCCCACCACCCAGCTCGACGTAGCGCTTGCCCGCCTCGACAGGGGTGTGCCGCCACAGGTTCGACGGGTTGCCGTCGTACCAGCCCATGTACCGCTGGTAGACGGCCTTGACGTTGTGGCTCACGGAACCGTAGTACCCCCGTGCGTGCCAGGAGTTCTCGAGCGCGGGTGGCAGGACCATCTGCTCGGCGATCTCGGCGCCCGTCAGGCCCTGGTTCAGCATGCGGAGCGTCTGGTCGTGCAGGTACGCGTAGAGGTCGCGCTGGAGCGAGAGGTACTCGACGATCCGAGCGTTGCCCCAGGTGGGCCAGTGGTGCGACGCGAAGACGGCCTCGGCCTCGGTGCCGAAGAGGTCGATCACCTCGGTGAGGTAGCTCGCCCACGCGTGCGGGTCGCGCACGACGGCGCCGCGCAGGGTCAGCAGGTTGTGCAGGTTGTGCGTCGCGTCCTCCGCGGCGCAGAGCGCCTTGTGGTCCGGGAACCAGACGAGCATCTCCGACGGCGCCTCGGTGTCGGGGGCCATCTGGAAGACCATCCGGACGCCGTCGACCGTCTTCTCCTCACCGGTCGTGGTGATGTCGACCGTCGGGGGGATCAAGGTGATGGTGCCGGTCGACGTCGTCTGTCCGAGGCCGGCCCCGACCTGTCCCTGCGGGCCGCGGGCGAGCGCGGCGCCGTACATGTACCCCGCGCGGCGCCCCATGGCCGTGCCTGCGTACACGTTCTCGGCGACGGCGTGCTCGGTGAACCCCTCGGGGGCGAGGACCGGGACGCGACCGGAGTCGACGTCCTCCTGGGTCGTGACCCCCTTGACCCCGCCGAAGTGGTCGACGTGCGAGTGGGTGTAGACGACGCCCGTGACGGGACGGTCGCCGCGGTGCTCGCGGTACAGCGCGATCGCGGCGGCGGCCGTCTCGGCCGAGAGCAGCGGGTCCAGCACGATCACGCCGGTCTCGCCCTCGATGAAGGTGACGTTGGAGAGGTCGAAGCCACGTACCTGGTAGATGCCCTCGACGACCTCGAACAGACCCTGCGTCGCGACGAGCCGGGACTGGCGCCACAGGCTCGGGTTGACCGTGTCCGGGGCCTCGCCCTGGAGGAAGTCGTACGTGTCGTTGTCCCAGACGACGCGACCGTCCGCAGCGGTCACCGCGTTCGGTGTTCGTCGGCCGAGGAGCCCGCGACCGGCGTCGTCGAAGTCCTGGGTGTCGTGGAAGGGCAGGCTGTCTCGCACGACCTGCTGCTGCCGGACGATGGCGGGGGAAGCTGGCTTGGCTGATGACATGCTGGCAGCATTGCAGCCACCCACGCAGTGCGCACCCGCAACCGGTGAGGGGGTTCTCGACGCCCCGCCGACCGGGTCGGCACACCCCGTGCGTGCACCTGTACGTCAGGTCGACCGCGCGCCCGGAGACGCGCTGCTCACCGCACGGACAGCCCGGGCACCTCGAGGCTCACGTCGGCGTACGGCGCGAGCAGCAGCGTCACGGTCGCCCAGCCCCGCGTGAGCAGGCCCGTGTCGGAGTCCGGCTCGGAGTGCCGCTCCGTGCCCGAGTACTGGAGCGTCAGGTTGCGGTCGTCGTTCTCGTGGATGCGTGCCTGGACCAGCCCGAAGCTCGCGAGCGGTGCCTGGCGCAGACCCCGGAGGTCGCCCGGGGCGCGGTCGGGGACGTTGACGTTGACGACCCGGCGGCCGAGCGGGGTGCGGGCCACCCACTCCACGACGTGGTCCGTCACGAGGCGCGCGGTCTCCCAGTGGCGGGGCTCGGCGGCGTCCATCGACACCGCGACCGACGCGATGCCGTGGGTCGTGGCGGACATGGCCGCGCCCACGGTCCCCGAGTGCAGGATCGCGTTGCCCGTGTTCGCGCCCTTGTTCACGCCCGACAGGACGAGGTCCGGCCTCGCGCCGAAGCCGCCGTACGCCGCGACGAAGGCGATGAGCGCGGGGGCGGCCCGCACGGCGAGGGACGTCACGCCGTCGGGCAGGCCGGGGGCCCGGCGCGGCTCGACGACCAGGCGGCCGTCCTCCTCGGCCCCCAGCAGGGACGCGCTCGCCCCCGAGGACTCACGCGCGGGTGCCGCGACCACGACCTCGTACCCCGCGTCGAGCGCGGCCCCGGCCAGCACGGCCAGGCCCGGGGAGTCGATCCCGTCGTCGTTGGTGATGAGTGCGCGCATCATGGCCTCCTTGTCGTCCGGGTGGTCAGCGGGTCTCGCGCACCGTCACGCGGTGCGCGAAGCGTTCGATCTGGTCACGGTGCCCCGTGCCCAGACCGCGGCGGGTCACGTTGAGGGCCCCGGCGGCTGCGCCCAGGCGCACGGCGTCGGGCAGGTCCATGCCCCGCGCCAGCCCGACGGCGATCCCCGCCGTCATCGAGTCGCCCGCCCCGCGGTGGTCCACGGTCGTGACGGACGGGCTCTGCACGGTGTAGCTGCGCTCCCGCGTCACCAGGAGCGACGGCGCCTCCGCCCGCGAGACGATCACGGCACGCGGCCCCGCCGCGACCATCTCGTCCGCCGCCGTGCGCAGGGACCGCTCGCCGTCGTCGGGCGCGAAACCGCCCTCGACCATCTCCTCGTGACTGATCTTCAGGACCGCGCCGGGCTCCCGGGCGACGGCGTGAGCCTCGGCCCCCGAGAGGTCCGCCACGACCTGACGCTCGGCTGCATGAAGGTCCTTGGTCAGCCGGCCGAAGAAGTCCGGCGGGACGCCCACGGGCGTGCTGGACCCGGTGAGGATCGTGACCGCGGCGTCGAGCGCCGCCACGAGCACCGTGCCGTACAGGTCGTCGACCTCGTGCCGGTTCAGGGGGAAGGGCTCCATGGCCACGACCTCGGCGCGCTCGCCGCCGCGCCGGTCGTGCACGAACGCGCCGTTGGCGCCGGTCGAGGTCACGCGCAGGTCGAGGTTCTCGGCGCGGGCCAGGTGCGCGGCCACCGACCCGGTCTCCCCGCCGAACGGCCCGCACACGATCGCGTGCGCCCCGAGCGAGTACGCCATGCGAGCGAGCCACAACCCCTGGCCGCCGGGGTGCACATGGATCTCGGGCGACGTCTCGTGCGGCCCGGCGGGCTCGATCTCGATCGCCAGGAGAGGCGTGAGCGCGAGCACGCACACGGTCGGTTCACGGGGGTCCGTCGTCATCGACCGAGCCTAGGTCGGGTGCTCCACGGTCACCCGGCGAAGGGCGTTGTCGAGGTGTGCGGCTGGTCACACGCGACGCCACCCAGGGCGCGACTAGGCTCGGCAGCGTGAGCCCAGAGATCGAGGTCCGCACAGCGGCGTCCGACGACTGGCCCGGGATCTGGCGCGTGCTCGAGCCCGCCTTCCGCGCGGGCGAGACCTACACCTACCCTCGCGACATCGGCGAGGCGGACGCCCGCACGGCATGGACGGCCTCTCCGGGAGCCCGTGTGCTCGTCGCTGTGGACGCGGACGGTGCGGTGGTCGGCACGGCGAAGTACCTGCCCAACCTTCCGGGTGCGGGCGCCCACGTCGCGAACGCGAGCTTCGTCGTCGGGCCGGGCAGCGGTGGACGAGGCGTCGGACGCGCCCTCGCGAACGCGGTGCTCGACGGCGCCCGCGCCGACGGATACCTCGCGATGCAGTTCAACGCCGTCGTCGAGACCAACGAGCGCGCCGTGCGGCTCTGGGAGTCCTTCGGGTTCGAGATCCTGACGACCGTGCCCGACGCGTTCGCGCACCCCACGGCCGGTCTCGTCGGGCTCCACATCATGTATCGCGACCTGTAGGACCCGGCCGTCCAGGACCCCGAGGACCGCGAACGCCGACGACCTCCGGGGTCGAGCCCTGACGGCTCGGCCCCGGAGACCGCTGGATCACGCCCGGCGACGCGGGGCGGCGTCCACCTCAGACGCGACGCTCGCGGCGGAAGAGCGCGCGTGACCACACGTAGCCTGCGACGCCGATCACGACGGACCAGGCCACGGCCTGCACGACGGTCGCCCCCTCGAGCCCCGCTCCCCCGGCGAGCAGCCCGCGCACGGTGTCGATGATGGGCGTGAAGGGCTGGTGCTCGGCGAACCAGCGCACGGCCGTCGGCATGGTCTCGACGGGCACGAACCCGCTGCCCAGGAACGGCAGGAGCAGCAGGATCATGGGCGTGTTGCTCGCGGTCTCGACGCTGCGGGCGCCCAGACCCATGGCGACGCACAGCCAGTTGAGGCAGATCCCGAGCAGGACGAACATTCCCGCGAGCGCCAGCCAGTCGAGCGCGTCGGCCTCGGGGCGGTAGCCCATGGCGATCGCGGCGCCCAGCACGAGGACCACGGCGATCATGGCCTGCACGGCGAACCCGAGGACGTGCCCCGAGAGGATGGATCCCGGGGAGATCGCCATGGTCTTGAACCTGGCCATGATGCCGCTCGCGGCGTCCATCGCAGCGCTCACGGCGACCGACGTCGCTCCCCCGACGACGGTGATGACGAGGAGGGTCGGCGTGATGTAGTCGAGGTAGGCGGCCCGGCCGTCGGCGCCCGGCGTGATCCCGGGGGCGACGCCCGCGCCGAAGGCTCCGCCGAAGACGTAGACGAACAGCAGGAGCATGACCATCGGGCCGCCGACGATGAAGACCGTCAGGCCCGGGTAGCGCACGGCGCGCAGCAGGCTGCGGCGCAGCATGATCCCGACGTCGGCGACCGGACGGGGCCGGGCCGTGGTGGTGGGGGCGGTGGTGGCGATGGCAGTCATCGGACGTTCTCCTTGTCCTGTGTCGGACCGGCGGCGGCAGCGGCATCGGTGCCGGCCTCCTCCTCGGTGGGCGGTTCGGTCAGTGCGAGGAAGACCTCGTCGAGCGAGCCCGCGTCGTGCACGGACTTGAGCTCGGCGGGCGTGCCCTCGGCGACGATGCGGCCGCCGTGGAGGACCGCGACGGAGTCGGCGAGCCGGTCCGCCTCCTCGAGGTACTGCGTGGTGAGCAGGATCGTGGTGCCCCCCTCGACGAGCGCGCGCACCTCGTCCCACAGGGTGCGACGACTGCGCGGGTCGAGACCCGTCGTCGGCTCGTCGAGGAAGACGACCGACGGGGCTCCGACGAGCGTCATCGCGAGGTCGAGCTTGCGCTTCATTCCCCCGGAGTAGGTGGCCACGGGCTTGCCCGCGGCCTCGGCGAGGCCGAACTGCTCGAGCAGCACGGTCGCCCGGCGGCGTCCAGCGGACTTCCCGAGGTGGTTCAGGTCAGCCATGAGCCGCAGGTTCTCGGTGCCGGTGAGCAGCTCGTCGACGGCCGTGATCTGGCCGGTCACGCCGATCGAGGCGCGCACGGCGTCCGGCTCACGGGCGATGTCGTGGCCCGCGACGCGGACCGTGCCGGCGTCGGCGGCGAGCAGGGTCGACAGGACGCCGACGGTCGTGGTCTTGCCCGAGCCGTTGGGGCCCAGCAGCGCGGTGATCGTCCCGGCAGGGACGACGAGGTCGACGCCGTCGAGCACGAGCTGGGTGCCGGACTTCGAACGGTAGGACTTGCGCAGGCCGGCGACCTCGATCGCGGGTCCGCGGACTGTGGTGGTCATGAGCTTCTCCTTCGAGGGTGGTGGACGAGCGGGTGGAGCAGGGACGAGCGGTGAGAGCACTTCTGGTGGGGACGGGGAGGAGGGGCGGCCTCAGGCGTGCGGGCGCCGCACGATCACGTCGCCGTAGCTGGTGCCTGCGCGGACCTCGACCGTCAGGTCGGACTCGCCGGGACCGGCCGCGTCCTGCAGGAGGTTGCGGACCTGGCCGTGCTGCGAGGTCGCGTCGAGCCAGGCGGCCGTGCCCTCGGGCACTCCGACCTCGATCGAGCCGTACGAGCTCTCGAGCTGGACGCGACCGTTCACGGCCTGCTCGACACGGATCCCGCCGTGCGCGCACCTGACGACCGTGTCGCCGTGCGACCGGTCGATCGAGATGTCGCCGTGCGCGCCGTTGACGCGCAGGCTCCCGGTGGTCCTACCGATCTCGGTGGTGCCGTTGGGCACCTTGACGGTCGCGTCGCCGTCGAGCTCGCGGACGCGCAGGCCACCCGCCGAGACCACGGCGTCGACGGTGCCGGAGACCCGGCCCACGCTGAGCGACCCGGCCGAGACCTTGATGTCGAGGCGGTCGACGTCGTCGAGCCGGGCGTTGCCGCCGTTGAGGTTGAGGTCGACGGTCCCGAGCCGGCCCTCCGCGTAGAGGGATCCTGCCTTTCCGCGCAGGTCCGACCCGGCGGGAACCTCGATGGTGACCTTCGCACCACCGGAGGCGAACGGCAGGACGTACTGCTTCCAGGCGTTGGGGTAGACGATCGCGATGGCGTCGCCGTCGCGCTCGACACGGGTCTCCTCGGCGGCGCGGACCGAGCCGGACTTGCTCGGGTCCGCCGGGAGGACGGTCACGACGACGTCGTCCCGTTCGCCGGCGACGACGTACAGGTTGCCGAAGGGGACGTCGATGACGACCGGGACGGGCGTGGGGGCGGCGAAAGTGGGCATGACGGATCCTCCAGAGGGGTGAGCGTGTCCGCCCCGGGGTGGCGGGGCGCGGGGATGGTGGTGGTGTCGGGCGGTGGGTCAGCGCACCCAGCCGGTCATGCGGCCGGAGGTGCTGGTGGCCCGGGGAGCCGGGCGCGAGGGGACGGCGGGGGCGAGCGCGGCGGCGACCGCGCGCACGAGCCACGTGTTGACGGACATGCCCTCGCGGGCTGCCGCTTCCTCGACCTGCGCCTTGAGCTGGTCGGGCAGGCGGAGCGTCGTGCGGGACGTGCTGACGTCATCAGGGTCGAGCGCTGCCGGGCGGGCCGGCTCGGCCGACGGGGTGGAGTCCTCCTCGAAGGCCGAGGCGGGTGCGGGAGTCACGATGAACTCGGGGTCGCGGCCGCGGAGCCGGACGTCGACCGCACCCGGCGCGAGCTCGGCCGTGATCTCGCCGGCCGCGGTCGAGAGGGCTTCGAGCAGGACGAGCCGGACGGCGGCGTCGAGCGGGGCGGAGAGGCGGCCGGCGAGCTCACGTGCCTCGTCCCCGCCCGCGGCGGCTGCGGTGGCGAGCTGGTGCTGCAGCTCGTCGACGTATCTCGTAAGTTCCATGACGCCACTATGACACCACGCGTGGTGTCACCGCAAGAGATATGGCGTCATTCATTTCAGAAAGTGGTGTCACTGCGACGCCACTGCAGCAAAGATGCAGGTCAGGGCATCAATCCCCGACATGGCTCTGGCGACCGCTCCTCGGCAGCACCCTCCGGAGGGGCTCGTGGAGCGCGACGGCGCCGCTCCATGTGATGGTGAGCGGCGCCGTCGGGCAGGGCGGGAGCCGTGACGATCGTGGGACGGGACGACGGGTGGACCGGTCGACGGGGCGACGGGTCGACGGGTCGACGGGTCGACGGGTCACTGTCGCGCCATCGCGATCCGCAGGCGCTCGTCGGGGTCGATGAAGTGGTCGTGGTCGTCGTCGCCCAGATCGATCTGGACCCAGCGGATCTTGCCCGTGAACCTGCTGGTGCGGGGCGTGTAGTCGGGGCTGACAGGCGTCCCCGACTCGTAGCCGACGTCCGTGGTCTCGTCCGCGGAGAAGATCATGGCCTGGGTGGCCTCGACGCGACCTGCACCGACCTGGTTGCCGTCGTAGAACAGCGTGACGTCCCCGCCCTTGCCGAGACCTCCGCCGTCGTACACGAACTCCATGCGGACCTGGTGCGTGCCTGCCGGGACCGGCGCGTCGGCCTCGGTCCCGAACTCCTGGATCCCGAGGACGTTGTAGACGAACCTCGCCCGTCCGTCCTTGACGTAGACGCTCCACCCGCCGAACCGGCCGCCCTGTGCCACGATCACGCCGTGCGCACCGCCATCGGGGACCTCGATCTCCGCGGTGACCGAGAACGACTTGTTCTTGATGTTGAGCACGCTGTTCTCGGAGAGCCTGCCCATGCCCGGGAACAGCAGCTGGCTGTTGCCGTGGACGAGCGTCGGGCGCCCCGCGAGGTCGGAGCTGAGCCGTTCGCCCGTGCGGTCGTCGAGCGGGAGCACGTTGTACTTGACCGCCTCGATCAGCCAGAGTCGCTGGAGCTCGTGCAGCTTCTCGGGATGCTCTCTCGAGAGGTCGCGCGCCTGGCTGTAGTCACCGGTGCCGTCGTAGAGCTCCCAGACGTCGTCGTCGAACGCGACCGTCGTGCCGCCGAGCAGCACCCACGGGGTGCGGTGCTTGGTGACCGCGCTCCAGCCCTTGAAGTAGACCCCTCGGTTGCCGAACATCTCGAAGTACTGGAGGTCGTGGCGCTCGGGCTCGTCGGCGCTCGCGAACGAGTAGAGCATGCTCGTGCCCTCCATGGGTGACTGGAGGACGCCGTTGACCATGGTCGGCTCGGGCAGGCCCGCGGCCTCGAGGATCGTCGGCGCGACGTCGATGACGTGGGTGAACTGACTGCGCAGCCCGCCCTTGCCCGTGATCCCGTTCGGCCAGTGCACGATGGTGCCGTTGCGCGTACCGCCCCAGTGCGAGGCCACCTGCTTGGTCCACTGGAAGGGCGTGTCCATCGCGTGCGCCCAACCGACCGCGTAGTGGTTGTAGGAGGACGGAGACCCGAACTCGTCCATCTTGGAGAGCATGAACTCGGTGGTCTCGAGCCCGGCCATGCCGTTGAAGTTCGCCATCTCGTTGAAGGCACCGTTGAGGGTCCCCTCGGCCGAGGCTCCGTTGTCGCCGATGATGTAGTAGACGATCGTGTCGTCGAGCACCCCGAGGTCGTCGATTGCATCGATCACGCGCCCCACGTGGTGGTCGGTGTGCTCGAGGAAGCCCGCGTACACCTCCATCTCGCGAGCAAGGACGGGCTTGAGCTCATCAGGCATGTCGTCCCACGCAGGAATCTCCGAGTGGCGGGGGGTGAGCTCGGCACCTGCGGGGACGACGCCCAGCTCCTTCTGGCGGGCGAGCGTCCGCTCGCGCAGAGCGTCCCAGCCGTCGTCGAACGCGCCCGCGTACCGGTCGGCCCACTCCTTCGGGACGTGGTGCGGCGCGTGCGTCGCCCCGGGGGCGAAGTAGGCGAAGAACGGCCGGTCAGGCATGAGTGCCTTCTGCGAGCGGATCCAGCTGATCGCATGGTCGGCCAGGTCCTCGGTCAGGTGATACCCCTCCTCTGGCGTCGCGGGCGGCTCGACGGCCGTCGTCCCGTCGTACAGCGCCGGGTCCCACTGGTTGTTCTCGCCGCCGATGAACCCGTAGAACCTCTCGAAGCCCCCGCCCCCCGAAGGCCAGGCGTCGAACGGCCCCAGGGGCGAGGACTGCCAGACCGGGACCTCGTGGCACTTGCCGAACTGCGCGGTCGAGTACCCGTTGAGCTTGAGCGTCATGGCGAGCGGGGCCTTGGTGTTCGGCTTGAGCGAACTGTTCCCAGGCGCCGAGGTCGCGGTCTCGGTGATGCTGCCCATGCCCACCGAGTGGTGGTTGCGCCCGCTGAGCATCGCAGCGCGGGTCGGCGCGCACAGCGCCGTGGTGTGGAACCGGTTGTACGTGAGCCCTCCCGCGGCCAGGCGCTCGGCGTTCGGGGTCCGGCACGGCCCGCCGAAAGCGCTCGACGCGCCGAACCCCACGTCGTCGAGCAGGACGATCAGGACGTTCGGAGCCCCCTCGGGCGGCAGCAGCGGCTCGATCGGTGGGTACGACGTGTCGGGGTCCTTCGCGTCGTAGGTCGTGAGCCCCGGGTCCGGACGGTCCGGGATGGGCAGCATGCTGCGTGCGTGCTTGTCGGGACGCATGAGGGAACTCCGCTCGGTCGGACGCTGGACACGGTCCTCCCCCACGCTAGGAACGAGCGCCTTGGAGCACATCACCCAGACAGGGTGACGGCGCGCCGTCCCCAGGCGCACCATCGACGGCAGTCCTACCGTGGAGTGGTGAGCGACGAGCCGGTGACGGCGCCTGCGTCCGAGGATCTCGACGACCTGTTCGTCGGCGTCAAGTTCGCCGTGCCTCGGCATCGTGCCCCCGACGTGAGCCGGGCTGCCCTGATCGACGCGGCGCGTGCCAGCGGGCGACGGGTCGTCGGGGTCACCGCTCCTCCCGGCTACGGCAAGTCCACGCTCCTCGCGGAATGGGCTCGGACAGACCCCAGGACGGTCGTCTGGATCACGCTCGACCGGTTCGACGACGCCCCCCGCGCTCTCCTGTCCGTGCTGGCCTCCGCCCTCGCCCGCCACGGGATCGGGCTGCCTGGCCTCGGCACGGACATGGTCGGGCCCGACGCCTCGCTGCTGGGCCGAGCAGCTCCTCGCCTCGCGTCGGTCCTCCGGACCAGCCCGGTCCCCTTCGTCCTCGTGCTCGACGACCTGCACGAGGTCCGGTCCGCGGCCTGCCACGACGTGCTGGGCATCGTGGTCGGGGGCATCCCCGACGGGTCGCAGCTCGTCGCCGCGAGCCGGGACGAGCAACCTCACCTGGCGCGGCTACGTGCGACGGACGGGACGGTCGAGGTCGGGGTGCGCGAGCTCGCTCTCGACGCCGAGGGAACCGCGCAGGTCTTCGCTGCGGCCGGCGTGCCGCTCACGCCGCACGTCGCGGACGCCGTCCGGGCGCGGACCGAGGGCTGGCCCGTGGGGGTGCACCTCGCGGCGCTCGTCGCGCGCGACGGCGGGGACGGCGCGGACGTGGCCGCCGTCACGGGCACCGACCGGTACGTCGCAGACTACCTCCAGCGGGAGACGCTCCGACGGCTGCCCGGCGAGACCAGGCAGTTCCTGCGCCGCACCGCGGTGCTCGACGACCTCACCGCCCCCTTGTGCGACGCCGTCCTGGGTGAGGCCTCGTCGCTGCGACACCTCCGCGAGCTCGAGTCGGCCCACCTCTTCCTCGTCCCGCTCGACCGGCACCGCCGCTGGTTCCGGTACCACGCCCTGTTCCGCGAGCTGCTGCTCGACGACCTCCTGACGACCGAGCCCGACCTCGCCGACGACCTCCGGGTCAAGGCCGCCGACTGGTACGAGGCCAACGGTTCGCCGGAGCGTGCCGTCGAGCAGCTCCTGGCGACGGGCGAGCGCGAGCGCGCCGCCCGGCTCGTCACCCGGATCGTCATGTCCCTCTTCCAGGCCGGGCAGATCTCCACGATCGACCGGTGGCTGGGCATCCTGGGCGACGAGGCGATCCGCAGGCACCCGCCGCTCGCCGTGCTCGCGGGCTTCGTCGCGGTGTACGAGGGACGTGCCGGGGTCGCCGAGCGCTGGGGAGCCGTCGCGGACGCGGCCACGTTCGACGGCATCCCTGGGGACGGGTCGGCCTCGTTCGACTCGGCGCGGGCCATGTACCGGGCCCTGCGGTGCCCCGACGGCCCGCAACGGATGCTCGACGACGCCCACCTCGCCCTGGCGGCAGAGCCAGAGTGGAGCTCGTGGCGCGACACCGCGCTGGTGCTGAGCGGGGACGCGCTCCGCCTGATCGGCGACGACGAGTCCGCCGTCCGACACCTCGAGCTCGGCGTCGAGGCCGCGAGCGCCCTCGGCGACGCCGACACGCTCGTGTACGCCGGGGCGCAGCTCGCCGACCTCGACATGGACCGCGGCCGGTGGGAGAACGCCAGGCTCCGGGTCCAGCGGGTTCTCGCTGCCATCGGGGGCCACCGGATGGACGACTACCCCACGAGCGCGCTCGGCTACGCCGTGGCCGCCCGCCTGGCTCATCACGACCACGACCTCGCCCTGACGGACGACCTCCTGACCCGCGGGATGCGCACCAGGACGTACTGCACGTACGCGTTCCCGACGCTCGCGGTACGCGTACGTCTACGGCTCGCACGGACGAGCTGGGCCACCGCGGACGTCGCCGCGGTCCGGCACCTCCTGCGCGAGATCGACGACGTGCTGCTCCGCCGGCCCGCGCTCGGAGTGCTGACCGACGAGGCCGCCGACCTGCGCAAGTCCTTCGACGCGGCCGAGCACGCGAGCACCGTCGCGGGCCACGGCCCTCCGCTCACGCCTGCGGAGCTCCGGCTCCTGCCCTACCTCCAGACCCACCTCACGATCCGGGAGATCGGCGAGCGGCTCTTCGTGTCGCGGAACACCGCCAGCTCGGAGATCGGTTCGATCTACCGCAAGCTCGGTGTCTCGAGCCGGAGCGAGGCCGTGGAACGCGCGCTCGCCAGGGGGCTGCTGGGCGCGTGACCGCTCACCCCGGTTCGCGCGCGTCGAACGGGTCGTAGCCGAGCGCGAGCGCGAGCTTGGGGGCCGCGGCCACGACGGCCGGCAGTCCGACGATGGGGATGGTCGCCGCGAGGACGTCGACGATCTCCGCGGTGGTCGCGCCTGCCGTCACCGCCTCGTCGACCTCGCTGCCGTACGTCGGCTCGGCCCCGCCGACCGCGACGAGCGCGGCGAGGCGAATCAGCGCGAGCGTCTTGGGCTCGAGGACGGTCGACTCGAGCTCCAGGTCCTCCTCGAGGCGCGCGTCGTTGATCGCGAAGCGCCGAAGTCGGTCGGTGTAGTCCACGGTCTGGCCATCCTCTCGCCCGGTCTCGTCCTCCCATTGCCGCACGTCGTCGGTGCGCTGGCATCACCCCGATCACATGATCCGGTCGCGCCGTCCTCCGGCAGCGCGACCAAGTTCATGCGGTCTGCGTGACGACGCAGCCCGCCGTGGCGCCGGATCCTGGGCAGGAGCGACACGACACGTGCGACCTCTCCCCGCACGGGGCGTCCCTGACGTGAGGGACGAGCGAGGTCCCGGAGGAGAGGACCGACGACCCATGACCCAGGACCCGAACGACCTGCAGGACACCGGACCGATCGACTACCTCGTCGTCGAGTTCGAGTCCGACGCCATGACGGGCGAGGCCTTCCCCCTGCTCGTCGACCTCGTCGAACGCGGGACCATCCGTGTCCTCGACCTGCTCGTGCTGCGCAAGGAGGAGGACGGGAGCGTGGTGGGCGTCGAGCTCGACGAGCTCGCCGACGGATCGACAGGCCTCGAGATCTTCGCCGGTGCCTCGTCGGGGCTCCTGGGGCACGAGGACCTGACCGAGGCCGCCGAGGCGGTCGAGCCCGGGCGGACCGCGGCGGTCCTGGTCTACGAGAACGTCTGGGCGGCACCGTTCGCGTCCGCCCTGCGCCGCGGCGGCGCCCAGCTCGTCGCGAGCGGGCGCATCCCGGTGCAGGCAGTGCTCGCCGCGCTCGACGCCGCCGAGAACGCCACCTGACCCACGTCCCGACAGAGGAGGAACACCATGCCCGGACTGATCCGAGGCGTCGCGCGAACCGCCGTCGTCGCCGGCACCGCGACCGCCGTCTCCAACCGCGTCTCCCGCCGACAGGCAGGCCGCTGGGCCGCCCAGGAGGAACCGCCTCCGCAGCAGGCGCCGCAGCCGACCTACGCCACGCCGCCGCCTGCCCCCGCACCCGCACCCGCACCCGCACCCGCCGGCATGGACGCCAAGATCGCCCAGCTCACGCAGCTCGCCGCGCTGCGCGACCAGGGTGTGCTGAGCCCTGCCGAGTTCGAGGCGCAGAAGGCTCAGATCCTCGCCGGATGACCGGCACCCACCTGAGGAGGAGTTCGCATGGACAGCTTCATGGACTGGTTCTGGCTGATGGTCTGGTGGTTCTTCTTCTTCATGTACCTGATGATCCTGTTCCGGATCCTCGCCGACCTCTTCCGCGACCACACGCTGAACGGCTGGTGGAAGGCGCTGTGGGTCGTCGCCCTCATCGTCGTCCCGTTCGTCTCCGCGCTGATCTACATCATCGCCCGTGGGCGCGGGATGGCCGAGCGCCAGATGCAGGACATGTCGCAGGCCAAGGTGCAGACCGACGCCTACATCAGAGGTGTCGCAGGCGCCGACTCGTCCCCGGTCACACAGATCGCTCACGCCAAGGCCCTGCTCGACTCGGGCGTGATCGACGAGAACGAGTTCGCGGCGCTCAAGGCCAAGGCCCTGGCCTGAGGGTCGAGGCGTCCCAGGACCGGAGCGAAGCGCCGACGTGGCCGAGGTGACAGGCC
>NZ_JBHUAD010000091.1:0-14653 GCF_042789955.1 Oerskovia sp. NPDC056781 | reverse complement strand
CCGGGGTGCCATCACTGCAGGGAGCCCGCGACTACCACCGCGAGCACCGACGATCAGAGGTCGTAGTACAGCTCGAACTCGTGGGGGTGCGGGCGCAGGCGGATCGGGTCGATCTCGTGCGTGCGCTTGTAGTCGATCCACGTCGCGATGAGGTCCTCGGTGAAGACGTCGCCCACCGTGAGGTAGTCGTGGTCGGCCTCGAGGGCGTCGAGGGCCTCGCCGAGGGAGGCGGGGACCTGCTGGATCGCCGCGTGCTCCTCGGGGGGCAGCTCGTAGAGGTCCTTGTCGATCGGCTCCGGGGGCTCGATGCGGTTCTTGATGCCGTCGATGCCGGCGAGGAGCTGTGCGGCGAAGGCCAGGTACGGGTTGGCCGACGGGTCCGGCACGCGGAACTCGACGCGCTTGGCCTTGGGCGAGGAACCGGTGACCGGGATGCGGATGCACGCGGAGCGGTTGCGGGCCGAGTAGACCAGGTTGACGGGGGCCTCGTAGCCGGGGACCAGGCGGTGGTAGGAGTTCACCGACGGGTTCGTGAAGGCGAGGAGCGAGGGCGCGTGCTTGAGCAGGCCGCCGATGTACCAGCGGGCGAGGTCCGACAGGCCGCCGTAGCCCTTCTCGTCGAAGAACAGCGGCTCGCCGTCCTTCCAGAGCGACTGGTGCGAGTGCATCCCGGAGCCGTTGTCGCCGAAGATCGGCTTGGGCATGAAGGTCGCGGACTTGCCGGCCTCCCAGGCGACGTTCTTGATGACGTACTTGAACTTCATCAGGTCGTCGGCCGCTGCGGTCAGCGTCGAGAAGCGGTAGTTGATCTCCTGCTGGCCGGCGGTGCCGACCTCGTGGTGCGCGCGCTCGACGTCGAGGCCGACCTGGTCGAGGACGGCGCACATCTCGTCGCGCAGGTCCGCCATCTGGTCGTTGGGGGAGACGGGGAAGTAGCCGCCCTTGTAACGGGTCTTGTAGCCGAGGTTGCCACCCTCCTCGACGCGGCCGGTGTTCCAGGCCGCTTCCTTGGAGTCGAGGTGGTAGTACGACTCGTTCTGGCTCGTCTTGAACCGGACGTCGTCGAAGATGTAGAACTCGGCCTCGGGGGCGAAGAACGCGGTGTCGGCGATGCCGGTGCTGCGCAGGTACGCCTCAGCCTTGAAGGCGACGTTGCGCGGGTCGCGCGAGTACGCCTCGTCGGTGAAGGGGTCCACGATCGAGAAGTTCACGATGAGCGTCTTGCGCTTGCGGAACGGGTCGACGTAGGCCGTCGTGACGTCGGGGATGAGCTTCATGTCCGACTCGTGGATCGCCTGGAAGCCGCGGATCGAGGACCCGTCGAACATCATGCCGTCCGTGAAGGCGGACTCGGCGAACTGCGAGATCGGGATGTTGAAGTGCTGCATCACGCCCGGCAGGTCGCAGAACCGGACGTCGACGAACTCGACGCCTTCGTTCTGGGTGAAGGCGATTGCCTCCTCCGCGTTCTTGAACATCCGTAACTCCTTGGTAGTGGGTCCTCTGGCCGTACCTCCAGTGGCGCCTCGAACCTAGGCCTCAGGGGTTTCCCCACCGTGTACCGAGTGTTTCGTCCGTGTTACGCAGCGGCGGGCTGTGTGACATCGGCGCGACGGCGCACGACCACAGCCCTGTGCGGGCCTGGTGAGGCTCCCTCGACCGGGACGAACCGGGCGGGCGCCGGAAGCCGCCTCACCGCCACGTAGGCTGGTGCCGTGGTGTCGCGTGAAGATGTGGGTTCCTGGCTCGAGGGTACGCCGACCGGTGGGGAGAACGGCCGAGGCGGTCGCCTCGGCCTGCCGTCCGACGGTCCCGGCTCGCTGGCGACGGTCGGCCGTCGCGCGGTCGCGCTCGTCGTCGACTGGGTGCTGTGCCTGCTCATCAGCTACCTCGTCTTCGACGCGAACTCGATGGCGACGCTCGGCGTGTTCGCGGTCGAGAACCTGCTCCTGGTGAGCACGCTCGGCTACACGGTCGGCCACCGCGTCATGGGCCTGCAGGTGCGGGTCCTGGGCGGCGCGGGCCGCATGGTGGGCCTGTGGCGGGCTCTGGTGCGCACAGTGCTGCTGTGCCTGGTCGTCCCGGCCGTGGTGTGGGACGGCGACGGCCGAGGCATGCACGACAAGGCCGCGGGCACGGTCATCGTCCGCGCCTGACCCGCTCGCCCCGGCAGACACCGGTACGCACCGGCGCACAAGCACGGTGCCCGACGGCGCCGCTCGCCTCCGCGCGGGGGCTCGCCTCAGTCCTTGGGTGCCCCGGGTGCGCGCCACACGAGCGTGTACCGCCAGTAGAGCCGGCGGCGCAGTCGTGCACCGGGAAGGGCCTCGCGCGCGGCCGCACGCAGCTCGGCGTGGCTCGTGGCGACCTCCGCGATCGGTGAGCCGTGCTCCCACTCCCCGCGACGTCGTCGGGCGATCCGCGCGGCGGGGACGGCAGCCGCGCTGACCACCCGGTCCCAGGCCGTGCGCGGCTGCGTCAGTCCCACGACGGCCAGCGTCCCGCCCGGGGCGACCAGGTCGCGCAGGCGCCGCAGTCCCGCGTCGAGCGGCAGGTGATGCAGGGTCGCGACGGCCGTGACGAGGTCGAAGGGCTCGGCGAGCCCGGGAGGGGCTCCAGGACGTCGCCCGCGAGGTAGTCGAGGCCGGACGGCGAGCCCCCGGCGGCGCGGCGCGCACGGTCCACCTGTTCGGGGTCGAGGTCAAGCCCCAGCACCTCGACTGCTCCGGCCGCGCGGAGCCGTCGTGTCAGGAGCCCCTCACCGCAGCCCACGTCGAGCGCCGTACGTGTCCCCGGCCCCACGAGCCGCGCGAGGACGGGGTAGTAGTGGGTGCTGTGGTTCCAGTACGGGTCGCTCACGGGGCTCCTTGCGGCGTCGGCGTCGTCGTCCGCGCGGGGGGAGGGGACACGCGACGGCCCGCCGTTCACCGGGAGGTGACCGACGGGCCGGGTGCAGGAGGTCAGCGCCCGCGCATGCCCTTGCGGTCGGGACGCGCACGCGTGGGGTCGATGCCCTTGGGGATCGGCAGCTTGGCTCCGCCGAGCGCCTTGAGTCGCTTGAGGACCTCGGCGGTCTCCGGCTTGGTGAGCGTCGGGCGCAGCTTCTGCACCGTGCGCGAGAGCTTCTTGAGCGGGACCTGACCCTCGCCGTTGCCGCACTGGATCGTGGTGACCGGGACGTTGGGCAGGACGCGCGTGATGCGGCGCTTCTCGCCGTCGAGCAGCTTGGTGACGCGGTGCGTCGGGCCCTCGCCCACGAGCACGACCCCGGCTCGCCCGACGCCGCGGAACACGAGGTCCTGCTGCGGGGTCAGGGCGACGGGCTCGTCGTCGAACGTCCAGCCGCGGCGGATCGTGCCGAGCGCGGCGCGCGCGGCCCCGGGCTGACCCTCGATGCGGCTGTAGGCCGCGGTCTCCGCGCGGCGTGTCAGGACGAACAGCGAGCCGAGGAACGCGAAGGGCAGGCCCACGATGAGGGTGTAGACCCATGGCCCCCAGGCCAGACCGATCCCGATCGCGACGGCGAGGATGCCGACGAACACGGCGAGCATGATCCACGTGACCGCCGGGTCCTCGGCACGCGTCATCTTGTACGCGTCCCAGACCTGGTGATACCAGCGCTGCTTCTTCTGCTTCTTCGGCTTGGTGCCGTCGACCCCGGTCGAGGGGTCGGTGCTCTTGTTGCGGGCCATGGTGCCTCAGTCTAGTGGTGGCGGAGAGTGCTCCGGTGACGGGGCGGGGACGGCGGCGAGCCGGGCCCCGCCCCCGATTCTCTCGCACGTCGGCGGGGGGAACGGGAGCGAGGACCGGCTCGGGCAGATCAGAGACCCGGGAGGTCAGCGAGCCAGCAGGCTCGCCGCCTCCTGACGGGCCGTCGTGGGCTCAGTCAGGTGCGCGAGCGCGGCCGGGATCTCCATGCCGCGACGCTTCATGGCCTGGCCCCACAGGCGGCCAGCGCGGTACGACGAACGGACCAGCGGGCCGGACATGACACCGAGGAACCCGATGCGCTCGGCCTCGTCCGAGAGCTCGACGAACTCCTCGGGCTTGACCCAGCGCGAGACAGGGTGGTGGCGCAGCGACGGGCGCAGGTACTGCGTGATGGTGATGAGGTCGCAGCCTGCGTCGTGGAGGTCCTGCAGGGCCTCCTTCGCCTCGTCGATCGTCTCGCCCATGCCGAGGATGATGTTCGACTTGGTCACCAGGCCGGCCTCCCGAGCCCGCGTGATGACCGACAGCGAGCGCTCGTAGCGGAAGCCCGGCCGGATCTGCTTGAAGATGCGCGGCACGGTCTCGACGTTGTGCGCGAGGACCTCGGGGCGCGACTCGTTGACCGCGTCGAGGAGCTCGGGGATCGCGTTGAAGTCCGGGATGAGGAGCTCGACGCCCGTGCCCGGGTTGAGCGCGTGGATCTGACGCACGGTCTCGGCGTAGAGCCACGCGCCGCCGTCGGCCAGGTCGTCGCGCGCGACGCCCGTGATGGTCGAGTAGCGCAGGCCCATGGCCTGGACCGACTCGGCGACGCGGCGCGGCTCGTCCGCGTCGAAGTCGGCGGGCTTGCCCGTGTCGATCTGGCAGAAGTCGCAACGGCGCGTGCACTGGTCGCCGCCGATGAGGAACGTGGCCTCACGGTCCTCCCAGCACTCGAAGATGTTGGGACAGCCGGCCTCCTCGCAGACCGTGTGCAGGCCCTCCTTGCGCACGAGGCCCTTGAGCTCGGTGTACTCGGGTCCCATGGTCGCCCGAGTCTTGATCCACTCGGGCTTCTTCTCGATGGGTGTCGCAGAGTTGCGGGCCTCGACCCGCAGCATGCGCCGCCCTTCAGGTGCGATCGTCACGCGGTGTCTCCCAGTCCGTGGTGGGCGGTGGCCCCCTGGAGTCGTGCCCGGTATCGGGTGAAAGTCAGACTACGCCAGGAGCCTGCGGGAGGGCGGTGGTGTCCACGTGGGCCGGACGTGACCTGAGCGACAGCCCGGTGACGACGAGCAGCACCGCGGCGACTGCCGGCAGCGCGAACGCGGCCGCCGTCCCCACGCCCTCGGCGACCTGCCCACCGACGCTCGCGCCGAGCGCCACGCCCACGACGTTCGCGCTCGCGAGCATCGTCATGGCGGCGCCGCTGCGGCTGCTCGGGCTGAGGTCGCCGCCGACCGTGAAGATCGTGACCATGACCGGGCCGACGAACAGGCCCAGCAGCGCGAGCGCGCCGATCAGCGCGCCGAGCGACCCGCTGCCGCCCGCGAGGAAGGCGAGGACCGCGGTGACCGTGAGGCCCGCGGCGAACGAGACCCAGCGCGAGCGTGCACCGAAGCTCGCGGGCAGCGCGACCACGGCGAGCGCCGTGATGGCCGACCCGAAGCCGAGCACCGCGTAGACCAGACCGGCCTGCTCCTCGGCGCCCGCGTCGCGCATGAACGACGTGACGGCCGTCTGGGTGCTGCCGAAGAGCATGCCCATCGCGAGCATCCCGAGGACGGGGACCAGCACGCGGTGCAGGAGGCCGGCGAACGAACCGTGGGCGTCGGCCCCTGCCGCTTCCTGTGCCGCGGCCGACGGCTTGGGGGCGCCGGGCGTCGCGGTCGGGTGCAGCGCGAAGGCCAGGCCGAAGACCGCGCACACCGCGGCGGCGAACAGCATCGCGGCCTGCGGGGACCACACGCTCGCGAGGATGCCGACGAGGGCCGGGCCCAGCACGAAGCCGATCTCGTCGGCCGTGCTCTCGTAGCCCATCGCGGCGAGCAGCGTGCGAGGGCGGTGCTGGGTCATCGCGATCCAGCGCACGCGCGCGAGCGGCCCCACCTGCGGTGCGAACGCGCCCACGAGCGCCGCGGCGCCGAGGATCACGCCCGACGCCGCGCCGGTGCTCGCGGCCTGGACGAGCGCGACGACGGCCAGGACGTTCAGCGGCACGACGACGAGGAGCACCTTGCGCTGGCCGATCCGGTCCGCGAGGGATCCCTGCGTCGGGCCGCCGAGCGCCGTGCCGACCGCGGCGGCCGCGCTCGCGAGGCCGCCGAGGGCGAGCGAGCCCGTGGTCGTCGTGACCAGGAGGAGCGTGCCGATCGTGATCATCGAGAACGGCAGCCGCGCGAGGAACGCGATCGGCAGGAACGCCTTGCCGGCCAGGCGGGGGAGCTCGCCGTACGTGGCGAGGGTGCCGCGGCGGGGTTCCGCGGGCTCGGGGGCCTGCGCGGTGCCGCCGGGCGCGCCGTCAGCCGTGACGTCGGGGCGCGCGGGCGCGAGGGGGCTGGGAGTGCGGGTCATGAGGGTCCTTCAGGGGTCAACCGTTCCGCGCACCGACCCACCCGTACTCCGGTTGCGCCATGATTCCCTTGAGGTGATCCCCATCCTAGCCGCGAAGGTCCCGGAAGGGGAGGGGGGCGCGCCCCGCGCTCTCTAGCCTGCCGAGCGCACCGAGGGGACCGACACGGCGGTCGTGACGGCTGCTCCGGTCGTGACGGCTGCTCCGGTCGTGCCGGTCGCGGGGGTCGCGGCGAGGAGCGGACCCAGGTGCTCGTGCAGCGCGGCGACCAGGAGCGGCGTGGCCTCGTCGATCGTGACCTGTCGGCCGGTCTCGAGCGTCAGGGACGTGACGTCGGCGTCGGAGATCCCGCACGGCACGATGCGGGAGAACTCCCCGAGGTCCGGGGAGCAGTTGAGGGCGAGGCCGTGCATGGTCACGCCGCGCGCGACCCGCACGCCGATCGCGCAGACCTTGCGCTCGCGCCGGGTCGGGGTCGCGGCCAGCCACACGCCGCTGCGCCCCTCGACGCGGTGGGTCGTCAGGCCCAGCGCGGTGCAGACGTCCATGACCGCGGACTCGAGCGCGCGCACGTAGGCGACGACGTCGACGGGCTCGGCGAGCCGGACGATCGGATAGGCGACGAGCTGTCCCGGCCCGTGCCAGGTGATCTTCCCGCCGCGGTCGACGTCGACGACGGGCGTGCCGTCGTCGGGGCGGTCGGCGAGGTTGGTGCGCCTGCCGGCGGTGTAGACGCTCGGGTGCTCCACGAGGATGACGGTGTCCGGCGCGATGTCGTCCACGACGTCCTGATGGACCTGGCGTTGGAGGTCCCAGGCGTCCTGGTAGTCGGTGAGACCGGGGCCCTCGGTGCGCAGGTGCATGCGGTCAGGCTAGCCCTCACCCGGTCGGGGGTGGGCCTCGACCATGGTGATGAGGATCTCACGCAGGGTCGCGATCTGCTCGTCGGTCAGGCCCCGGGTGCTGAGCTCCTCGGCGGGGCGCGGGCTCGCGGCGGCGAGAGCGGCGGTACGGCCGTCCGGGGTGATCGCGACGGCGCGCCGGCGACGGTCGTTCACGTCGTCCTCGCGGGTGATGTACCCCGAGCGTTCGAGGCGCGCCAGGATGCGGCTCATGGTCTGCTCGGTGATGTGCGACTCGGCCGCGAGCTGACGCTGGGTGCGCGGGCCTGCGAGCAGGTGCAGCAGGACGGGCATCGAGGCGTGGTTGAGGTCCCAGCCGTCGAGGTGGTGGTTCCACTCACGCTCGATCCGGCGGGTCACCGCCGACAGGAGCCGGCCGGTGGGCCAGTCCTTCGGTTCCCTGCTGACCGGGTTTGCGTCCACTTGCGTCTGAGACCTCCGTCGTCAATAGTACTCAGCATGCTGAGTAATCGCTGGAGTGGTGTGCTCCGAGGCCTGGTCATTGTCGCAGTGCTGGGCGTCTGGCTCGCCATCGGCGCGCTCGGGGGCCAGGCGCAGGGCAAGCTCAGCACCGTCCAGACCAACGACTCCGCGGCCTTCCTGCCGTCGAGCGCCGAGTCCACCCGCGCCGCCGAGAAGGCCCAGGCGTTCGTGTCCGACGAGTCGCTGCCCGCGCTCGTGGTCGCGGTCCCCACCGACGGCGGGGCCGTCACGCCCCAGCAGCTCGAGACCCTGCGGACCGTCGCCGCCGACCTGCCGACGCTCCCGCTCCCCGGCGCAGGCCCCGAGGACCCCCAGACGGTCGGGGACGCGCTGACCGGCGACCCCGTCGTCGTGCCCTCGCAGGACGGTGAGGCCGCGATGATCGTCGCGTCGCTCGACGCGTCGCAGTCCTCGGACCTCATGGCCGACGACGAGCGCGTCAACAACGCCGTGGTCGCCGAGATCCGCGCCGAGCTCGAGACCGCCCTCGCCGACTCGGGTCTCCAGGCGTGGGTCACCGGGCCTGCGGGGTTCGTCGCTGACCTCGTCAACGCGTTCGGCGGGATCGACACGGTCCTCCTGCTCGTCGCTCTCGGCGCCGTGCTGATCATCCTCGCGATCGTCTACCGCTCGCCGATCCTGCCGTTCATGGTGATCCTCACCGCGGTCTTCGCGCTGTGCCTGGCGGGCCTGGTCGTCTATCTCCTGGCGGACGCCGGCACGCTGACGCTCAACGGGCAGGCGCAGGGCATCCTCTCGATCCTCGTCGTGGGCGCCGCGGTCGACTACTCGCTGCTCGTCGTGGCGCGATACCGCGAGGAGCTGCGCGCCGTCGAGAGTCCCTACACCGCCGTGCGCCGCGCCCTGCGCGCCTCGATCGAGCCCATCGCCGCCTCGGCCGGGACCGTCATCGCGGGCCTGCTCTGCCTGCTGCTGTCCGACCTCGCGTCCAACCGCTCGCTCGGGCCCGTCGGGGCGATCGGCATCGCGGCCGCGTTCCTCGGCGCGCTCACGTTCCTGCCCGCGCTGCTCGTGGTCGGCGGCAAGCGCTCGCGGGGCATCTTCTGGCCGCGCAGGCCCGCGTACGACCCCGCCGCCGACGAGGCGACGACCGCCCCGGTGCCCGCGTCCGGCACCGGCGCGCCGGAGGGCGCACGCGACGTCGCCCTCGCCGCGAGCCACGACGTCGACGTGCACGTCGCGGGCCACGGCGTCTGGTCCCGCGTCGCGAGCTTCGTCGGGCGCCGCGACCGTGCCGTGTGGATCGTCACGGCCCTCGTCCTCGCGGGGTGCGCGGCGTTCGTGCCGACGTTCCAGGCCGAGGGCACGAGCGACTCCGACGTCTTCCTCACCCAGGTCGACTCGGTCGACGGCGAGCAGGTGCTCGAGGACCACTTCGGGGGAGTGGGCGTCCAGCCCGCGATCGTGATCGCCCCCGAGGCCGACCTCGACGCCGTGCTCCAGGCCGCGACCGCGACGGACGGCGTCGCGTCCGCCGCCGCCGTGAGCGAGGGCGGCACGGGAGGAGCCCCCGGCGCACCCGCCCAGGGGCCGCCGCTCGTCGTCGACGGCGACGTGCGCGTCGACGTCGTGACCGAGGACCCGAGCGACACCAACGCCGCGACGCAGACCGTCGCCGCGCTCCGTGACGCCGTGCACGAGGTCTCGCCCGACTCTCTCGTGGGCGGGGCCAGCGCCGAAAGGCTCGACACCCAGATCGCGGGCGACCACGACCTGCGTGTCATCGTGCCCGTGGTGCTGGTCGTGATCCTGGCGATCCTCATGCTGCTGCTGCGCTCGGTCCTCGCGCCCGTCCTGCTCATGGCCGCCAACGTGCTCTCGTTCGGCGCGGCCCTCGGTGTGTCGGCGATCGTGTTCAACCACGTGCTCGACTTCCCGGGCGCCGACCCGACCGTCCCGCTCTACGCGTTCTGCTTCCTCGTGGCGCTCGGCGTCGACTACTCGATCTTCCTCATGACCCGGGTGCGCGAGGAGTCCGGGATCATCGGCACCCGCCGTGGCACGCTGCGCGCGCTCGCCGTCACGGGCTCGGTCATCACGTCAGCGGGCGTGGTGCTCGCCGCGACGTTCGCGGCGCTCGGGGTGATCCCGCTGCTCTTCCTCGCGCAGCTCGCGTTCATCGTCGCGTTCGGCGTCCTCGTCGACACCCTGATCGTCCGCAGCCTGCTCGTCCCGGCCCTGGTGCACGACGTCGGACGAGCGGTCTGGTGGCCGGGAGCGCTGCGCCGCAGCGCACCCTGAGGAGCCGCGGGCCCGGGCGGGCCGACCTCGCGTCGGGCGGCTCGTCCGGGACCCGCTCCCGGCTCACGGGCCCGCGCGGGTCAGCTCCCGGTGGGCAGCGGCTCGGACGGGCAGTCACCGAGCACGGCGACCATCGCGTCGCGCTCGGACGGGGTCACCCACAGCTCGTAGGTGACCTTGACCGCGATCTGGCGAGCGATGTACGTGCAGCGGAACGCGTGGTTGGGCGGGAGCCACGCCGACGCGTCGCGTGCGCCCTTCGACTGGTTGGCCGACCCGTCGGAGGCGAGCAGGTTGAGCGGGTCGTTCGCGAAGCGACGCCGGGTCTCGTCGTCCCACGACTGCGCGCCCTTGCGCCAGGCGTCCATGAGCGGGATGACGTGGTCGATCTGGACGGCCGAGCTGGTCCTGTTGCCCCGCACGAAGCTGATCGTCTCGCCCGTGTAGGGGTCGTCGAAGGTCCCGGTGCGTACCTCGCACGCCTTGTCGCGGGTCGAGTACGTGAGATCGGTGAGGTCCCGGGCGAGGATGTCGTTGCGGGTGTCGCACCCGTTGCCGTCGACGTCGGCCCAGGCGGACCCGAAGTTCTCGCGCTCGTAGCCGGTCGCCGCTGCGATCCCCTTGACGTCGAGCGTCTCGAGCGCCGCGAGAGCCGTCCCGGTCGCGGGGGCCTCGTTCGCCTCGATCGTCTGTTGGTTCACCGCGTTGGCGATGACGATCCCCAGCGCCAGGGCGATGAGGGTGATGCGCAGGGCGCGCCGCAGGCGCGCGCTCTTCCTGCTCGTGGGGCTCGTGCTCTTGGTGCTCAACGGACGACCTTCCCGAACTCGGACACATGCCGAGAACGACAGTTCCAGGAGGATTCGGTACATTCTGCCAGCCTTCCGGAGTGCTCCGGGACGACGGCTAGATTGGTCGGCATGACGACGACGAGTGCGCAGGGACAGGCCCGGGGCAGTGAGCCGGTACGGATCGGCCTGATCGGGTACGGCGGGGCGGGCCGGGGGATCCACGCACGCCTGGCCCGGGAGGCCGGGCTCGTCGTGACCGCCGTCGTCGCCCGGAACCCCGAGCGCCGCGCGACGGCCGAGGCGGACTGGCCCGGCGTGCGGCTGTACGACGACCTGACCGGGCTCCTCGGCGCCCGTGGCGCGTTCGACGTCGTCGTGATCGCGAGCCCGTCCGCGCTGCACGCCGAGCACGCCGCCCAGGTCTCCGCCGCCGGTGTCCCGTTCGTGCTGGACAAGCCGATCGCGCTCGACGGGGCGCAGGCCGCAGAGGTCGTCGCGACGGCCGCCGCCGCGGGGACACCCTTCACGGTCTTCCAGAACCGGCGCTGGGACCCCGAGCAGCTGACGCTGCGGTCGGTGCTCGCGTCGGGCGAGCTGGGGCGCGTGCACACGTTCGAGCGTCGCTGGGAGCGGTGGCGGCCCGTGCCGCAGCAGCGCTGGAAGGAGAACGACCCGGTCGGCGGCGGGCTCCTGCTCGACCTCGGTCCGCACCTCGTCGACTCGGCCACCCAGCTCTTCGGGCCCGTCCGGTCGGTGTACGCCGAGCTGCGCGCCCTGACGACCCCGACCGAGGACGACGTCTTCCTGACGCTCCACCACGCGCCGTCGGACGGGCGTGAGGTGGTCAGCCGGCTCTGGGCGGCCTCGGTCGTGGGCGCGCCCGGTCCCCGGACGCGCGTGCTCGGCGACGCGGGGGCCTACGTCGTGACGACGTTCGAGAACGACGCGTCGCCCTTCGAGGTCTTCGACGACGCGGCGCCGGACGGGACCGAGGGGTGGGTCACGCGCGGGCGCGAGCGCAGGCCCGTGCCGCGCGCCCCGGGCGGGCACGCCGACTTCTACCGCGCGGTCGCCGACTGGGTCGACGGCGGGCCGGTGCCCGTCGACCCTGCCGACGCGGTGCGGACCGCGCACGTCCTGGACCTGGCCCGGGAGAGCGCGCGGAGCGGGCGGCGGCTGGAGGTCTGACGGGCCCGGGCCGGGACGGTTTCGACAGGATCGGCCGGGTCCGGTCGCGCTCGGGCCGCGGTGGCCGAGATCTCGGGCTGTGGACAACCTGTCCGTCGGGCCGCGCTCTGCTGGGATGAGGCGATGTCGAGCGCCCGCCCGCCCCGCGCATCCTGGCCCTCCCGCGCGAGGGACCGGGAGGGTGTCGACCCGTCGGCACCACCTCCGGCGGTCCAGGACCTCCTGGCACGTCGAGGCTGGGCCGTCGTCGGGCACGGTGAGGCGGCCGCCCCCGGCGGGGCGGCGGCACGCCGGTGGGTCGCCTCCGACGGCGCGGGGCGCTGCCGTGACGTCGACCTGGTGCACGTTCCTGCCGAGCCCGCGGCGAGGGCCGTGCTGGTCGAGCGGCTCGACGCTCTGCGTCAGGTCGATCACGAGCACCTCGCGCACGTCGAGGAGGTCGCCGAGGGGAACGAGGGAGACCTCGTGCTGGTCTCCTCGCGGCCGCCGGGTGTGGGTCTGGCGCTCGTGCGGGTCTGCCGGGGTCCCTTCGAGGCCGGGGAGGCCGTAACCCTGCTCGTGCCCCTCGCGCAGGCGCTGGCCGCGCTGCACGCGTCCGGGCTGTCGTACGGCGGGGTCGCGGAGTCGGACGTCCTGCTCGACGCCGAGGGGCGGGCCGTCCTGCGGATGCCGCTCGACCTGTGCGCCGTTCCGCCGGCCGACGACGTCAGGTCGCTCGCGGAGCTCGTCACAGGGGTCCTCCCTCTCCCCGCCGCCGCGACGGTCACGGGCAGCGGCACTCCCGAGGAGCCCGACCTGCGGCTCACGGCCCTGCACGCCGAGCTCGCCACGGCCTGCCGTGCGGACCCTCGCACGAGGCCCGAGGTCGGGACGTTCGCGGCGCTCTGCTACGAGGCCGCGACCCCGTCCCCGATCACGATGCCCGACGGCGCCCGGCTCGCCGCGGCGACCATCGCCGCGCGGTCGGGGCGCGCGTCACGTCCCAGAGAGCCCGAAGGTGACCGGGTGCGCGACGACACGGTCGTCCGGCCCCCCGGGGCGTCCGGTCGGGGCGCACCGGCGTCCCGCGTTCCCCCCGGCCCGGGCGGGAGGCCGTCGCCCACGCGACGGGACCACGGCGCCCGACGGCGTCGCTCGGCCTCAGGTTCTCGGCAGCACCCAGCGCTCGTCGCGGGCCTCGTCCTGGTCACGTGCTCGGTGCTCGTCGCGGGAGTGCTGCTCGTCGGACCGCACCGCGCGGGGGACGTCGCCGCTCGGCAGGCGGTACCCGCCCGTCAGGGCGCCGAGCATGCCGGTGTTCCACGACCCCCTGAACCCGACCCCGTCCTGCTCGACCCCACCCTGCAGGCCGACGACCCGGCCGGTGCCGCCGTCGAGCTCACCGAGCGCCGCGTCGAGCTGCTCGCAGGGGAGCGGGAGCCGTCGGAGATCCTGGCGCCCGGGTCGCCCGCCGAAGCTGCGGACGCTGACCTCCTGGACCGGGTCGCCGGGTCAGGAGTCGTCATCGACGGAGCGACGGCCTCGGTCGTGGAGGCGCGTCCGGTCGCCCCGGACGAGGTGAGCGCGGCGCCGGGTCCACCCGCTGGGCCGGCACCGGGGACCGAGACGCAGGTCGACGTCACCTACTCGGTCTCCGAGCACACCCAGCGGGCGGCCGACGGCTCGGTCACGACGGTCCCCGCGACCGTGGCCTCGACGGCGCGCCTGACACTGCGGTGGACCGACGTCGGATGGCGGGTGAGCGCGGTGGCGTGAGGGTGGTCGGCTCAGCCCGCAGCGACCCACCGGGCCGCGGACTCCAGGTCCGGGTGCTCGAACGCGAAGCCGCTGGCCTTCAGGACCCGTGGCAGGGCACGCTGTGACCCCAGGATGTCGGACGCGAACTCGCCGAGCGCGACCTTGAGCGCGACCGACGGTACGGCCAGCACCGCGGGGCGGTGCAGGGCGGCGGCCAGCGCCCGGGTGACCTCGGCGTTCGTGGCAGGCGCCGGGCCCGTGAGGTTCACCGGCCCGTGCACGTCCGTCTCGAGCAGGTGCAGCACGGCCGAGACGTGGTCGCGCAGCGTGATCCAGCTCCAGTACTGGCGCCCGCTGCCGAGCCTGCCGCCCACGCCCCACCGCAGGAGGGGCAGCATGCGGGCCAGCGCTCCGCCGTCGGGCGTCATGACGATGCCCGTGCGCAGGTGCGCGACCCGGATCCCCGCGTCCTGGGCAGGGCGCGTCGCGGCCTCCCACTCGGTGACGACGCGCGCCAGGAAGCCCGCACCCGGGCCGGACGTCTCGGTCAGCACCTCCGCGCCCCGGTCGCCGTAGTACCCCACGGCGGTGCCCTGGAGGAAGACTGGCGGGGGAGCGTCGAGGTGCGCGAGAGTGCGCGCGAGCAGGCCCGTCGTGCGCGTCCGGGACTCCAGGATCGTGCGCTTGTACTCGGCGGTCCACCGGTGGTCGCCGACACCGGCTCCCGCGAAGTTGACCACGGCGTCCGCGCCCTCGAGCGCGCGCGGGTCCAGGGCGTCCTCGTCCGGGTCCCAGAAGTGCTCGTGGGCGGTCTGCGGGGGTCTGCGCACCAAGCGGCGCACCGTGTCACCGCGCTCCCGCAGACGTTCGAGGAGCTCCGTACCGATGAGACCGTGCGACCCGGCCACGACGATGTCCATGCGACCACGGTACGGCCCCGGCGCAGGGCCCGCGCCGCCCACGGCCCGTCGGACCCTCGACCGGCCGCCCTGATCCCGGGGACGCGCAGGCCCCCCGACCCGGAACTG
>NZ_JBHUAD010000090.1:0-14731 GCF_042789955.1 Oerskovia sp. NPDC056781 | reverse complement strand
TCCTCGCGCTTGACGAACGTGAACCGGACCCGCGAGGCCAGGGCCTCCGCCGTCGTCGGGCCCGAGAGGTCCTCGTCGCCCGGTGACGCGGCGCAGAAGGCGCTCACGGGCACGCCCACGACGCCCGCCAGGGCAGGCAGGCGGCGGCACAGCTCGGTGCCGTCCTCGAAGCCCAGGGGCGCGCCGTCGGCGACCACGAAGTACGTGCCCCGCGGCACGACGACCTCGAAGCCCGCGGCCACCAGGCCCTCGCACAGCAGGTCACGGCGGGCAGCGAGGGACGCGGCCAGGGCGCGCGGTGCCTCGTCGTCGGCCAGGGCCTGCGCGATCGCGGGCTGGAACGGCGAGCCGGACGTGTACGTCAGGAACTGCTTGACCGTCCGCACCGCCTCCACGAGGTGCGCCGGGCCGTGCAGCCAGCCGATCTTCCAGCCCGTGAAGGAGAACGTCTTGCCGGCCGAGGAGATCGTGATCGTGCGCTCGGCCATGCCGGGCAGGGTCGCGACGGGCACGTGCACCGCGTCGTCGTACACGAGGTGCTCGTAGACCTCGTCCGTCACGACGACCGCGTCCACGGACCGCGCCGCGTCCGCGACCACCTCGAGCTCGGCGCGGGTCAGGACGGTCCCGGTCGGGTTGTGCGGCGTGTTGACCAGGATCAACCGCGTCCGCGGCCCGACGGCGGCGCGCACCTGCGCGGGATCGAGGCGGAAGCCGTCCGGGGTCGGGTGGAGCGGGACGCGCACGTGCGTCGCCCCGGCGAGCGCGATGCACGCCGCGTGCGAGTCGTAGAAGGGCTCCAGGGTCACGACCTCGTCGCCCGGACCCGCGAGGGCCAGGATCGTCGCGGCGAGCGCCTCGGTGGCCCCCGTGGTGACCAGGACCTCGGTGTCCGGGTCCAGGTCGAGCCCGTAGTGGCGGCGCTGGTGGTCCGCGACGGCCTGACGCAGCACGGGGATGCCCGTGCCCGGCGGGTACTGGTTGTGACCGTCCTCGATCGCACGGATCGCGGCCTCCTTGATCGCGTGCGGGCCGTCCACGTCCGGGAACCCCTGACCCAGGTTGATGGCCCCCGTGCGCAGCGCGAGGTTCGTCATCTCGGCGAAGATCGTGGAGGCCACCGAGCCGTCGGGGCGCAGCAGGCCCGTCGCGGCGGCCGCGGCGCGCCAGCGGCCGGGGACCTGGGGCTGGGCGGGACGGGGGACGGCGGGGGTGCTCGCGGACATGCGCCGACCCTATGCCGACCCGGTGCCGGGTGGGTGCCCGGCGGGGTGCGCACGCGCCGCATCTGCCCGGAACGAGCGGCGCGGTGACCACAATTCGGACATCCTCGGTCGTGCGAACGGCGAGATCCCGCGGATCGTGAACGGTTGTCCACAGGCTCGGTGCAGACCGGGCCCGTCGTGCCCTAGTCTCGGCGCGCAACCACCCCGCCGGGTGGTCGACTGCGCGGGGGGCGCGCAGGGACGCAGGGGAGCGTGGCACGACGATGAGCACCGCAGGCGTGGCGATCCTCGAGCGCGAGGTCCGCGAGCTGATCCGCCGCCGTGGCGTCGACCCGCTGCGCGACAAGGCGGGCATCGACCAGCTCGTCGCCGACGCACTGGCCGACTACGACACCCGGACCGCGCTGGGCGTCGTGCCCCCGCTCGCCGACGTCCCCGGCGCCGTACGGGCCGTGCTCGACGCCGTCGCGGGGCTCGGCCCCCTCCAGAAGTACCTCGACGACCCGGAGATCGAAGAGGTCTGGATCAACTCGCCCGCGCAGGTCTTCGTCGCGCGCGGCGGGAACGCCGAGCTCACCTCGACCATCCTCACGAGCGCCCAGGTCCGCGACCTCGTCGAGCAGATGCTCAAGTCTTCCGGTCGGCGCCTGGACCTCTCGAGCCCCTTCGTCGACGCCGCGCTGCCCGGGGGCGAACGTCTGCACGTGGTGATCCCGGACGTGACGCGCGAGCACTTCGCGGTGAACATCCGCAAGCACGTGGTGCGCGCCTCGCACCTGGAGCACCTGGTGCGTCTCGGTTCGCTGACGCCGCACGCCGCGGCATTCCTGCACGCCTCGGTCAGGGCCGGCCTCAACGTCCTCGTGGCGGGCGCCACGCAGGCAGGAAAGACCACCATGCTCAACGCGCTCGCCGGGTCGATCCCCTCCCACGAGAGGGTCATCACGTGCGAGGAGGTGTTCGAGCTGCGCTTCGCGGTGCGCGACATCGTCTCGATGCAGTGCCGTCAGCCCAGCCTCGAGGGCACGGGGGAGATCCCGCTGCGGCGGCTGGTCAAGGAGGCGCTGCGCATGCGGCCCGACCGGATCGTCATCGGCGAGGTGCGTGAGGCGGAGAGCTTCGATCTGCTCGTCGCGCTGAACGCCGGCGTCCCCGGGATGTGCACGATCCACGCGAACTCGGCCCGTGAGGCGATCTCCAAGATGTGCACCCTGCCGCTGCTGGCCGGGGAGAACGTCTCGGACCGCTTCGTCGTCCCGACCGTGGCGGGTGCGGTCGACGTCGTGGTCCACCTGGACGTGACCGCGGACGGGCGCCGACAGGTCCGGGAGGTCGTCGGGGTCCCGGGCCGCGTGGAGCAGGGGGTGGTCGAGACCTCTGCCCTCTTCCACCGGGTCGGGGGGAGTCTCGTGCGCGGCGACGGCTTCCCGCCGGCGGAGGACCGGTTCGCACGGGCCGGGATCGACCTCGCGGCGCTCATGGTCGGCCCGCGAGCGGGAGAGGGCCGCTGACATGGGCGTCATGGTGGGCCTGCTGCTCGGGGCCGGGGTGTTCTGCGTGTGGTGGGCCTGGTGGGAGCCGAGCGCTGGCCCGCCCCGTCGGACCGACGGCTGGTCGGCGAGGACGCAGGACCTCCTGGTGCTCGCCGGCGCACCGACGGTCACCCCGCGTGCGCTGGTCGGTGCGAGTGCGGCGCTCGGGGTCTTCGTCCTGCTGGTGGTGGTCACGCTCACCCGGGCGCTGCCGGTCGCCGCGTGCTTCGCGTCGATGGCAGCCGCCGCACCTCTTGCGCTCGTGCGTTCGCGTGCCCGACGGCGGCGCTCGAGCCTGCGGGACGTGTGGCCGGAGGTCGTGGACCACCTCGCGTCGGGGGTGCGTGCAGGGCTCTCGCTGCCGGAGGCGGTGGGGCAGCTCGGGGAGAGGGGCCCGGTCGAGCTGCGCGAGCCGTTCGCGCGCTTCGCCCAGGACTTCCGGGCGACCGGGCGGTTCACCGACTGCCTCGACGCGCTCAAGGCGCGGTTGGCAGATCCCGTCGCGGACCGCATCGTCGAGGCCCTGCGCATGACGAGAGAGGTGGGCGGCACGGATCTCGGCAAGCTCCTGCGCACGCTGGCGATCTTCCTGCGTGAGGACGCCAGGACCCGAGGAGAGCTCGAGGCGCGGCAGTCGTGGACGGTGAACGGCGCCCGACTCGCCGTGGCCGGACCGTGGGTCGTCCTTGCGCTCCTGGCCACGCGACCCGAGACGGCCCAGGCCTACAGCTCCCTCCAGGGGGCCGTGGTGCTCGGCGGTGGTGCGCTCACCTCGGTGGTCGCCTACCAGCTCATGCGACGTATCGGGCGGCTGCCCGAGGAAGTGCGGGTCCTGCGATGAGCGGTACCGAGGTGTCGTGGCTCGGCGTCGTCGCAGGAGCGATGCTCGGGTGCGGGCTTCTCGTCGTCCTGACACGCCTGCGCGCGCGGCGGATCCGCCTGGACGAACGTGTCGGCCCCTACCTGCGGGTGCTCGGGACGTCGTCGTCGCTGCTGCAGGAGTCGCCGGCGCGGTCGCCCTTCCCCTCCCTCGACCGTCTCGTCGGCCCGTGGCTGACCGAGGTCGGGAAGGGCCTCGAGAGATTCGGGTCGACCCGCGCGGTGCTCCGCCGACGCCTCGACCAGGCGGGGCGTCCCGAGAGCGTCGACCAGTTCCGCGCGCAACAGGTCGTGTGGGCCGTGCTCGGCCTGGTCGGCGGGTTGCTGGTCGCCCTGCTCCTGGCCGCGACCAGGGGATCGTCGCCCGTGGTTCTCGCCGCTCTCGTCGCCTTCTGCGGACTCGGCGGCCTCCTCGGCTGCGACCACCGGCTCGCGCGCCAGGTCACGCGGCGCGAGGAACGCATGCTCATGGAGTTCCCGACGGTCGCCGAGCTCCTCGCGCTGTCCGTCGGGGCCGGAGAGGGACCCGTCGCGGCGATGGAGCGCGTCGCGACCACGGCCCGCGGTGAGCTGTCGGCAGAGCTCGCGCTGACGCTCTCGATGGTCCGCTCAGGCGTGCCGTTGGCACGTGCGCTCGAAGCACTGGCGGACCGGACCGCGTTGACGAGCCTGACCCGCTTCGCCGAAGGGGTCGCCGTGGCGGTCGAGCGGGGGACCCCGCTCGCGGACGTCCTGCGCGCCCAGGCGCAGGACGTGCGGGAGGCGGGCCGTCGGGCGCTCATGGAGTCGGGCGGCCGCAAGGAGGTCCTCATGATGGTCCCCGTGGTCTTCCTGATCCTTCCCGTGACCGTCTGCTTCGCGATCTATCCGTCGGTCGTGACCCTGCGGATCGGCCTCTGAGCGGACGACCGACACCCGCGCACCGGACGAACGACGACCTACCCTGCCCATGACCTGCGAAGACGACCTGGACCACGGCCGCGCACGAACGACGCGGTCGACCGACCGAGGGAGCATGATGACGAGACGAACGACGACCTTGACCGGGCGGGTCCGGCAGCGCCTGGGGGCGCCGGAGCGGGGCGACGTCCCCGGCTGGGTCCTGGTGACCTTGATGACCGCAGGCCTGGTGATCGCCCTGTGGGCCGTCGCCGGCCCGGCGCTCACCGAGACCTTCACGAAGGCGATCAGCAGCGTCGGCGGTCCGTGAGCCACGTGCGCGGACGACGCGTCCAGGCCACTGGTCGGGCCGTTCCCGTGCGGGACGGCGGCTCGGCCGTCGTGGACTTCGTCCTGGTCTCCGTGATCCTGCTCGCCCTTTTCCTGGGAGTCCTCCAGGTGGTCCTCGCGTTGCACGTGCGGGCGATAGTGATCGACAGCGCGGCCGAGGGTGCACGGCTCGCAGGCCGGGCCGACCGGACCACGGCGGACGGTGCCGCGCGCACGCGCACCCTGATCGACGCGGCGCTCTCCGAGCGGTTCGCGCAGGACGTCTCGGCGCGAGAGGTCGACCACGACGGGTTGCGTGTCGTGGAGGTGACGGTGACCTTTCCGCTGCCCGTCGTCGGGCTGCTCGGCCCGTTGGGCGTCGTCACGGTGGACGGACACGCGCTGAAGGAGGAGCAGTGAGCAGGCGCGGGGGCGCCGTGGCTCGCCAGCACGACGGGACGGGTCCGACCGGTCGGTCTCTGCAGAGGGTGCGGTCTCGTGTCGCGGACGGTGCTCTCGTGGGACGTCGCAAGAGCTCTCGCACGGTCGGCGAGGAGGGCAACGCGATCGTCGAGTTCCTCGGGGCCGCGCTGCTCCTCCTGCTGCCCGTGATGTACCTCGCGCTGACGCTCGGACGGATCCAGGCGGCGACCTTCGCGGTCGAGGGTGCCGCGAAGGAGTCGGCTCGTGCCTTCGTCACGGCCGACTCGGTCGCGCAGGGCGAGGCACGTGCGGGTGTTGCGGTCTCCCTGGCGCTCGCGGACCAGGGATTCACGGACGTCCGACCTGCCGACGTGCTGTCGATCTCGTGCTCGGGCTCCCGTTGCCTCGATCCCGGCAGCGAGGTCGCCACGATCGTGCGCTACGACGTCCCTCTCCCGTTCGTGCCGCCGGGCGTCCGCTCGTGGGTGCCGTTGTCCGTCCCGGTCGAGGCGGCCCACGTCTCCTCCGTGGACCGGTACGCGGGGGCTCGCCAGTGAGGGGCCGCGGTCGTCCGCCGCTGCCGACGTCGCGTGGAGGCTGCGGTGCTGGCGCCCGGGCAGACGGGGACAGCGGCCAGATCCTGCTCCTCACGAGCGCCTTCGTCGCGTTCGCGCTCCTGCTCGTGACCGTCATGGTCTCGGCGACGGGGGTCCACCTCGACCGCAAGCGGCTTCTCGACGTGGCGGACTCCGCCGCGATCGACGCAGCCGACTCGATGAGCGAGGACACCTTCTACGAGGGGCACGTGCCCGCCCCCCAGGAGCAGGCGGTGCTCCGGCTCAGCGACGCGGAGGTGCGTGCCTCGGTCGAGGAGTTCCTGGGGGCGCATCCCGAGATGCTGGACGACCTGCATGCTGTCACCATCGTCGAGGCGTCGACGCCCGACGGACGGACCGTACAGGTCCGTCTGGCCGGGTTGTCCCGCCCGGTCCTCGTCACCTGGGTGACCCAGCTGTGGTCGGACGGGATCCTCGTACGGGCCGGGTCAAGCGCACGGGCTTGGTGAGTCCCGAGGGTCGGTGGTACTCATGACCATCCGGTGAACACGGGCGGCGCTAGGTGACCAAGTACGTTCACTTTCTTAACGAACCATGCAACTTTTGTCTGATGACTGACAAAACAAGGGTTCGCCGCTATGGTGATCCGGTCCGACACCCTCCAACGACGGAGACTTACATGAACGCACGTGCAAGGAAGCAGTGGATTGCCGGCGGAGCACTCGGTGCGATGCTTCTCGGAACCGTCGCGATGGCCTCCGGGGCCGCCGCCGACGAGGTGACCCACGGTGAGGAGGACGTCCAGATCCAGGTCGCCGTCACGCCGGTCGGAGCGCTCGCGCTCAACGTCGCCAACCCGTCCGTCACGCTCGGCGAGACGACCGACGACGACATCTGGGCCGCCGGGAACCGTGAGTTCACGGGTCTCCTCGACGGCATCAGCGTCACCGACGACCGCAACGACGTGGGTGCGGACGCGAGCTGGACCGTCACGGGCCAGGTCAGCAGCTTCACCGCCGCAGGACTGCCGGAGATCGACTCCTCCAACCTCGGGTGGGTCCCCGAGCTGGCGAACCCGATCCCCGGTGACTTCAACGTCACGCCCGGCCAGCCGATCGCCGGCGAGCTCCAGGAGGTCCCCGCGGGCGAGGGCCCCGGTGGCGACTGGCTCACGGGCGGCGTCCAGGTCGGTGACCTCCTGGTGTCGAGCGGCTCGTCGCTCGAGGCCAAGGGGCAGTCGTTCGGCGTCAAGGCCGGCCTGAACCTCACGGTCCCGAAGGGCACGCCCTCCGGTGCGTACGCGTCGACGCTGACGCTCACGCTCATGGAGAGCTGACAGCTCGACCCGAGTCACGGACGGTGACGACGCAGGGCCGGCGGATCTCCGTCGGCCCTGTACCGTCTCCGGAGCAGCAACCCGTTCGAGGAAGACCGGAAGTCGTGGTGAGCAAGGACATGAAGAAGGCACGTGAGGCAGGACCTCGACCGACGAGGCGGACCGTCGCCAGGCTCCGTACGGGGCTCGCGGCCCTGGGCGCCCTGGCGTTCACCCTGGTCGGCGTCGTCGGAGCGGCCCACGCGAGCGCCCCCGATCCCGACAGCTTCCGGTTCTCCGTCACCACGGCGTCGTCCGAGGGCCCCGACGACCGCCGGATCTTCGACTTCGTCGCAGAACCCGGCGCCCAGATCCAGGATCAGGTCGCCGTCTCGAACCACGGCCCGGCCCCGGTGACGTTCGCCATGGTCACGAACGACGGCATCTTCACCCCCACGGGGAGCTTCGACATCCGGACGTCCGACCAGGAGCCGCAGGACTCCGGCGGCTGGTTCGAGGTCCAGCCGAGCGTGGAGGTCCCCGCAGGCGAGACCGTCATCGTGCCGTTCACCATCACGGTGCCCGAGAACGTGACGCCCGGCGACCACCCCGCCGGCATCGTCGCGACGGTCACGACGGCGGCCTCCGCATCGGGGCCCGGGGTCGGCGTGGAGAGCCGGGTCGGCGTACGCGTCAACCTGCGGGTCCCGGGGGAGGTCGTGCCCTCGATCGCGCTCGACGGCGTCACCGCGACCTACACGCCGTCGTGGAACCCGTTCGCCCCGGGCGACGTCCGGGTGTCCTACGAGGTGACCAACGACGGGAACCTGCGGGTCGCCGGGGACCAGACGATCACGGCGTCCGGCCCGTTCGGCATCGGCGCCTCGACCCTGGATCGCGGTGTCGAGGGGATCAAGGAGCTCATCCCCGGCACCTCGCGCTCGACGGCGGCGACGATCGGTGGGATCTGGCCCGTCGGACCTGTCACGACCGAGGTCGTCGTGACTCCCGCACTGGTCGCGACCGAGGGTGAGGCCGGCGGGGCGATCGACGTCCCCGCGGCGGACCTGCGTCCTGTCACGGTCACCGTGACGACCTGGGCGATCCCCTGGGTCCACCTGCTCCTCCTCGCGGTGGTCGCGCTCGTCGTGATCGGGGTGCGGGACAACCGTCGTCGGCGCACCCAGCGTCTGGACGCTCTCCTGGCGAAGGCGCGCGCCGAGGGCCGGGCCGCGGCGGCCGCCGAGCCCGGCCCCGAGCCCGGCGCCGACGCCGTCTCCGCGCCCGGCGATCCTGCACCCAGCGCACCCGACGCCCTCGCCGAGCCCGCCCAGGGGACCCGAGCGCCGTCGTCGGGCGGCTGACGGAGGCACCGCAGGCGCGCACCCGCGGGACCGGGCCGTACGGGTCGCCGTCGTCGCGTAACCTTGAGGACCGTGGCCACCATCGACTTCCCGCACGAGATCCGCGCCCTCCGATCGACGCTCGACACCATCAGCGCCGTGAGCGACCCCGACGCCCTGCGCGTCCAGATCGCCGAGCTGTCGGACAAGGCGTCGGCGCCGGACCTGTGGGACGACCCGGACGCCGCGCAGAAGGTCACGACGGCCCTCTCGCAGACGCAGTCCGAGCTCGACCGCATCACGAACATGAGCGACCGGATCGACGACCTGGAGACGCTCGTCGAGATGGCCACGGAGGACAACGGCGACGCCGAGACTCTTGCCGAGGCGGCCTCCGAGCTCGAGCTGATCCGCAAGGACCTGGGGGTGCTCGAGGTCAAGACGCTGCTCTCGGGCGAGTACGACGCGCGTGAGGCCGTCGTGACGATCCGCTCCGGTGCGGGCGGCGTCGACGCCGCCGACTTCGCCGAGATGCTCATGCGCATGTACCTGCGCTGGGCCGAGCGTCACGGCTACCCGACCCAGGTCCTCGACACGTCGTACGCCGAGGAGGCTGGGCTCAAGTCCGCGACGTTCGAGGTCAAGGCGCCCTACGCGTTCGGGCACCTGTCGGTCGAGGCCGGCACGCACCGTCTCGTGCGCATCTCGCCGTTCGACAACCAGGGTCGCCGGCAGACGTCCTTCGCCGCGGTCGAGGTCATCCCGCTCATCGAGCAGACGGACTCGGTCGAGATCCCCGAGTCCGAGATCAAGGTCGACGTGTTCCGCTCGTCGGGCCCCGGCGGGCAGTCCGTCAACACGACGGACTCGGCCGTGCGCATGACCCACATCCCCACGGGGATCGTCGTCTCGATGCAGAACGAGAAGTCGCAGATCCAGAACCGCGCCGCGGCCCTGCGCGTGCTCCAGTCGCGCCTGCTCCTGCAGCGCCAGGCCGAGGAGAACGCCGCCAAGAAGGCCATGGCGGGCGACATCAAGGCGAGCTGGGGCGACCAGATGCGCTCCTACGTCCTGCACCCGTACCAGATGGTCAAGGACCTGCGGACCGAGTACGAGGTCGGCAACACCTCGGGGGTGTTCGACGGCGACATCGACGGCTTCATCGAGGCCGGGATCCGGTGGCGCCGCAGCGCTGACCAGGACTGACGCCCGGGCCCGGACCTCGCGTCCCGGCCCCTGCGTGGTCCGGGGTGAAACCTCCCGCCAGGGTGCCCGATACGGACGTACCCGGCGTGTCAGCGGTGTCAGGACTTTCGGGCGTGCCTACTCTCGTGGGCGACCAGCGAACACTTTTCGCTTCCCCCAACGAGAGACTGGTCAACCCCTGTGATCCGTTTTGAGAACGTCTCGAAGGTCTACGCCCGTGGCGCCAGACCTGCCCTGAACGGCATGTCCGCCGAGATCGAGCGCGGAGAGTTCGTCTTCCTGGTCGGTGCGTCCGGCTCCGGGAAGTCGACGTGCCTGCGGCTCGCCCTGCGTGAGGAGCGGCCCACCCAGGGCAAGGTCTTCGTGGCCGGGCGCGACCTGTCGACCCTGTCGAGCTGGAAGGTCCCGTCGCTGCGCCGGCAGATCGGCGTCGTGTTCCAGGACTTCCGGCTGCTGCAGAACAAGACGGTCTTCGAGAACGTGGCGTTCGCGCTCCAGGTGACGGGCAAGCCGCGCCACATGATCGCCGTGACGGTCCCCGAGGTCCTCGAGACGGTCGGTCTGCAGGGCAAGGAGAAGCGCCGCCCGCACGAGCTCTCGGGTGGTGAGCAGCAGCGCGTCGCGATCGCGCGCGCCTTCGTCAACCGGCCCTCGATCCTGCTCGCGGACGAGCCGACCGGGAACCTCGACCCCAACACCTCGCTGGGGATCATGAACCTCCTGTCGCGCATCAACGCCACGGGCACGACGGTCGTCATGGCCACGCACGACTCCGGCTTCGTCAACCAGATGCGTCAGCGGGTCATCGAGCTCTCGAACGGGGTCGTGCTCCGCGACCAGAAGGACGGTGTCTACGGCGCGGGGGTCCCCATGCCCGACGACGACGCGCTCCGTGCGCCCACCGGTCACCTCGCGGAGCGGCCGTGGTCACCCCCCGTCGAGGTGCGCCCTGTACCCGCGATCGAGCGCCCCGCGCAGGTCGAGGCGGCCCCGGCGGGCACGACCCAGGGGTCGGCCGCGAGCTCGACGCAGATGCAGCAGTCCGGCCGGGGGGAGTGGTAGCAGGTGCGTGCCCAGTTCATCCTCGCCGAGATCGGTGCAGGCCTTCGTCGCAACCTCGCGATGACCATCTCGGTCGTCCTCGTGACCTTCGTGTCCTTGACCTTCGTCGGTGCCTCCGCCCTCCTCCAGCTGCAGATCGACAAGCTCAAGGACGACTGGTACGACCGGGTCGAGGTCTCCGTCTTCCTGTGTCCCATCGACTCCCCGAACCCGACGTGCGCCGGCGGCGAGGCATCGCCCGAGCAGATCGACTCGCTCGAGGCGCTGTTCGGCAGCGAGCTCGGCGACGAGGTCCAGACCGTCTTCTTCGAGTCGAAGGAGGACGCGTTCGCGGCCTTCCAGGAGCGCTTCCCCGACGGGTACAACGGGACGCAGCTGACGGTCGACGACATGCAGGCCTCGTTCCGCCTCAAGCTCTCCAACCCGGAGAACTACGAGGTCGTCAACGACGTCGTCACCGGACGGCCGGGCGTCGAAGGGGTCGAGGACCAGCGTCGGATCTTCGACTCGCTCTTCCTGGCGCTCAACCGTGCCTCGCTCATGGCCGGTGGCCTCGCCGTCGTGATGATGCTCGCCGCGGTGCTCCTCATCACCACGACGATCCGTCTGTCGGCCATGAGCCGTCAGCGCGAGACCGAGATCATGAAGCTCGTCGGGGCGTCCAAGCTGTTCATCCAGCTGCCGTTCATCCTCGAGGGGGCGATCGCCGCGGTGGTCGGCGCGTTCCTCGCGGTCGGGGGCCTCTGGCTCGGGGTCAAGTACCTCGTGACGGACTGGCTCCAGAGCTCGGTGAGCTGGATCGCCTACATCTCCGAGGCGGACGTGCTGCGCATCGCGCCGCTGCTCCTCCTCATCGCATTCGTCCTGGCGGCCATCTCCTCGGTCGTCACGCTCAGCCGATACACGAGGGTGTGACATGTCCCAGCTGACCCGACGCCTCGCCGCGGGCGGAACCGCGCTGCTCCTTCTCCTGGGAACCGCTGTCGCCGCGACGGCCGACGACCTGGACGACCAGCGGGCGGCCGCGGAACGTCGACAGAGCCAGGCGCTCAAGGACCGCGAAGGTCTCGAGTCGCAGCTCGAAGGTACCGACGCGGAACTCGCCCAGGCGATCCTCGACCTGCAGACCATCGAGGGTCGTCTCCCGGTGGCACAGGCAGAGCTCGACACGGCCACGGCCGAGCTCGAGCGCACCCAGCGCGAGGCCGCGCAGCTCGAGGTGCGTCTCCAGGACGCTCAGGCCGAGGAAGAGGCCATCAGCCTCGACATCCAGGAGTCCGCGGGCAAGGCGAGCTCGGCCAAGTCGAGCATCGCCGAGATGGCACGCCAGGCCTACCGGGGACAGGGGGAGGTCAGCGGGCTCGGCATCGTGACCGGGGCGCAGAGCACCGAGGACTTCATCGAGCAGTATGCGATGTCGACGACCGCGGCCCGCACGCAGGCCCGGACCCTCACGGACCTCCAGGAGGCCGAGTCGATCGCACGCAACCGGGAGGCCCGGCTGACCGCGATCCGCGAGACGATCGCGGACCTGAAGGTCCAGGCCGACGAGAACGTCGTCGCGGCCGATGCGGCGCGGACGGCGGCGGCCGACCGCAAGGCCGAGATCGAGGGACTGATCGTCGAGCAGCAGGCGAAGCAGGCGACGATCGAGTCGCGCAAGGAGGCCGCGATCGCCCAGATGGCGGCCAACGAGCAGGCGCAGGCGGCTCTGACGACCGAGCTCCAGGGCATCATCGCGGCCCAGACCGAGCGAGACCGGAAGGCCGCCGAGGAGGCGGCCAAGCAGCCGCCGCCCGCCACGGGCGGCGGGTCCGGTGGTGGTGGCGGCTCCGGCGGCGGCTCCGGTGGTGGCGGCGGAGGTGGGGGCGGGGGCGCCTCGACCGGCAAGTTCCTGTCCTACCCGACCGCCGTCCCGCACATCACCTCTCGCTACGGGATGCGCCAGCACCCGGTGCTGCCGAACACGTACCGGCTGCACGCGGGCACCGACTTCCGCGCCTACTGCGGCACCCCGATCTATGCCGCGGCGGGAGGCACGGTCCTGTTCGCCCGGCCCTACGGCGGCCTCGGCAACCAGGTGATGATCAACCACGGCACCGTCAACGGGTCGAACCTCATGACGAGCTACAACCACCTGTCGAGGTTCGCCGTCCGAGCGGGCCAGAGCGTCTCGAAGGGCACGCTCGTCGGGTACTCGGGCACGACGGGCACCAGCCAGGCCTGCCACCTGCACTTCGAGGTGTACGTCAACGGCGGGACGGTCGACCCGGAGAGCATGCTCTGACGTAAAGACCTACGGGTGGCGGGCCGAACTCGCGTAACCTGGGACGTCGCGCCGTACGGCGCGGGTGGGCCCGTCCTGGGCGCACCACGGAGCTCGAGCAGATCGGAAGATGCCCTCATGGCGAAGGAGACTGGCCGCAAGATCATCGCCAGCAACCGCAAGGCCCGCCATGACTATCTGATCGTCGACGTGTTCGAGGCCGGGCTCGTCCTGAGCGGCACCGAGGTCAAGGCGCTGCGGCAGGGCCGGGCCTCGCTGCTCGACGGCTACGTGGCCGTCGACGGCGGCGAGGCCTGGCTCGAGAACGTGCACATCCAGGAGTACTCGCAGGGGACGTGGAACAACCACGCTCCCCGCCGCAAGCGCAAGCTGCTGCTGCACAAGGACGAGATCCTGCGGCTCGAGGCGAAGTCCCGCGAGAAGGGATACACGATCGTGCCGCTCTCGCTGTACTTCCTCGACGGCCGTGCGAAGGTCGAGATCGCGCTCGCGCAGGGAAAGCGGGAGTACGACAAGCGTCAGGCGCTGCGCGAGCAGCAGGACAACCGCGAGGCGCAGCGCGCGATGCGCCACAGGCAGAACCGGTGACCTGCGTGCGGGGGTGAGCGACGTCGTCGGGCGCCGTGGGCCGAGAGGTGACGGCGCTCGGCGGGTGGGCGTGCATCCGGCTGCCCGACGACGTAGCGTCGCAGGGTAGTCGTCGTCACCTTGCCGAGGAGGCCCCGTGGTCAAGCTCCGTCAGTACATCCCGCGCGTCGCAGCAGGCGCATTCATCCTCAACTCGGGGCTCACCAAGCGGGGCGCCGACGAGGCGACCGCGCAGGGGATCCATGGGATGGCCGCCGGGACGTTCCCGTTCCTCGAGGACCAGGACCCCGTGCAGTTCACCAAGGCGCTCTCCACGACCGAGATCGCGCTGGGCACTGCGCTGCTCGTGCCGTTCGTGCCGACCGGTGTGGTCGCGCTCGGGCTGGGCGCCTTCTCCGCGGGGCTCGTCTCGATGTACCTCAAGACGCCCGGGATGACCGAGCAGGACGGGATCCGGCCGACCCCGCAGGGGATCGGGCTCGCCAAGGACGTCTTCCTGCTGGGGATCGCCGGCGGGCTTCTCGTCGACGCGCTGAGCCGCAAGAAGTAGCGCCGGAAATACGGTCGCCCACGGTGGTGTTGATCCCGTAGGCTGGTACCACTGACCCGGTGTCGAACCGGACGGACGCCGCAGGCGGACGGACGGGGTGGTGCTCGGCCGGTGATTGACAACTGCACAGGGGGTGATCGGTTTCGACGGTGGTCGTGCTTCGAGGAGAAGCGGGCCGAGGATGCAGACTTATCTCGTAAACGACGTCTGCAAACCAATAGGTGCCGATTCCAAGCGCACCGACTTCGCACTCGCCGCCTGAGCGAGTCTTCGAAGTCCGTCAGCCCGGGGTTGCTCTCGCCCCGGTTCCTGGCGTCAGCTAGAGAGCCACTGCTTACGACGTTCGTCATCGGCGGCGTAGGGACTCTTAGATGACTGAGCCCGTCAGCACCTTGTCTGTGTGAGTGCTGGGGCCGAGAAAATCAACAGCAGACTGCGCCCGGAGAAGTCCTGGATTTGCGCCACCGGACCGGGGTTCGATTCCCCGCACCTCCACCACGTCGCCCTCGGGCGGCGCATCACCCCAGTTGTCACGACGAAGGGCCGCCCCACGG
>NZ_JBHUAD010000089.1:0-14782 GCF_042789955.1 Oerskovia sp. NPDC056781 | reverse complement strand
GACGTCACGCGCGTGACGCCGTCGGGCCGCCTTCCCGAGATGAGCCGGTCAGGTCACCAGACCTTGTCGCCCCGGATGACCACGTCCGAACCGCCGTCGACGAAGACGACCTGCCCGCACATGTGGCTGTTCTCCGGGGAGACGAGGAAACGCAGGAGGTTCGCGGGAACCTCGGGACCCATGATCCCGCCGAGCGGCATGGGGACGTGTGACTCGACGGCCTTGGTCGACTCCTCGGTCGCGAGCATCTCCGCCGTCATACCGGTCTGGACGATGCCCGGGCCGATCGCGTTGAGGGGGATCCCGGCCCCGGCCCAGTCCGCGCTCGGCGCGACGCGGCGCAGCCAGTGCGCGACCGCTGCCTTGCTGCTGCCGTAGATGATGTCGCCCGTCCCGGCTGCGGCGAGCTCGGCGGCGCGTGCCAGTGCAGCGGACTCGTCACCCGCGAGCGTGAGGTCGACGAGCTGGTCGTCGACCGGCAGGAGGCTCGCCATGGAGCACGTCACGGCCGCGCGCGGGGCGTCGGACCCGGCCAGGAGCGGGCGCAGGCCCTCGAGCGTCGCCAGGGCGCCGAAGTAGTTGACCGCGAGCGTCGCCGGGCTGCCGTTCGACAGGCCCGCGTTGGCGACGACCGCGTCGATCGTGCCGCCGCTGAGCGCGGTGACCTGCTCGACGAGCCCGGTGCGGCCCGCGGCGGTGGTGAGGTCGACCGTGACGTCGGCGTCGCGCAGGTCGACGCCGATGACGCGGTGGCCGTCGGCCTCCAGCATCCCCTTGAGGGCCTTGCCGATGCCCGAGGCGGTTCCGGTGACGACGACGGTGCGCATGATGCCCTCCAGAGCAGCAGGTGCGGCCAGCTCTTCCTGGCCGTCCCCTTCAGGCTAGGCCGCAGAACCGTGGAAAACGGGCGCATGGGACCTCCGACGCGGTGATCGTGACGAAGGTCCCGCGCTCGGCCCTTGGTCGCCCACCTGCCGGGCGACCGCCTACCAGCCGCCCGGCGCGAGCACCTTCCGGATGCGTTTCTCGCTCACGGGCCCGTCGGTCCCGAGCTGCTGCGCGAACAGCGAGACCCGGAACTCCTCGATGAGCCAGCGCGCCTCGTCGAGCTCGGCGAGGCGGGCCGCGTCGGCCGGGCCGGCGGCGTAGGCGGCGCGCGCCTTGGCGTACGCCTCCTCGACGTCGTGCACGCGCCAGGCGAGCTCGGCGTCGCGGTGCGGGTTGGTCGCGGCCTTCTCGATCCGGTACGACGCCGCCCGCAGGTAGCGGGTCAGGTGCGGCAGGCGGTGGGCCGGGGTGCGGGACACGAAGCCCACGCCCAGGAGCCCGGCGACCTGGTCGCGGACGTCCTGGAGCGTGTTGAGCAGGGCGAGGCTGTTGGCCGAGCGGATCTCGCCGTCCAGGTTCCGTGCGGCCGTGAGAGCGGCGACGACGTGCCCGACGATCTGGTGCACCTCGTTCTCGAGGTGCCGCTTCACGAGCTCCCGCGCGGCGACGTACGCATCAGCACTCCGGATCTGCACAGCGTTCGGCAGCGGGCCGTACTGCGAGGTCTCGGCACCGGACGTGAGTGCGATGACGGCTGCGAGCTGGAGGTCGGCGACGAGCGCCTCGGTGTTCCGGTACGGGCTCGCGGCCATCGTCAGGGACTGCGTCCCGGTCCAGCGGCTCGTGACCCGCGCGCTCTGCAGGGCCGTCTCGCCGAGCAGCAGCCGCCGGACGCCGCGCGCGTGCTCGCGGTCCTGCGTCGAGCGGTCGGCGAGCACCCGGAGCGCGACCGACGGCTTGCCCTTCGCGTCGACCTCCTCGACGAGCGCGGGGTACCCGCGCACCACCATGCCGCCTCCGGCGGGCGTGGACACGACCTCGGGCAGCACGCCGTCAGGAAGCCCCGTGGGCCACGTGGTGAGCCCGGTCGCCTCGGCGACGACGACGGACGGAGCGCCGCTGTCGGGCACACCCGAAGCACCAGCACCCCCTGCGCCCTCACCGGGGCGAGGCGACCCGGAAGCGGAGGAGGGGGAGGCGGGGTCGGTGGCGAAGGTCGTGGTGGGCCTGGCGGGGGTCTGCGAGGAACGAGCAGACCCGGGAAGACCGAGTGCCGATCCCGCCTCCCCCTCCGCCCCGGCCGCAGCCTCGCGCAACGCCGCACCGACCGCCCCCTTGACCGCTGCCCGCACCGCCGCCTGCGCCTGGGGCGCGAGGCGTCGTTGGAGCGAGACGAGGTCCTTGGACTCGTCGAGCACGACCTCGCCTCCACGGCGTTCCTCGATGACGCGGAACGTCATGCGCAGGTGGGCGGGGAGGCGTTCGGTGCGGGCGTCGTCCCAGGCGTCGTCAGGGATGACGACGTCGCGCAGGGCGCGGACGGCGCGCGTGAACGCGACGTGGAAGGGCTCGGCCATGTCTCCCGCGCGGGTGACGTCCTCCCAGGCGGGGGTGTTCTCCCCGAGCCAGGCGACGACGTCGCGCGCGACGTCGGGGGCGGGGACGAGCTGGACGCGCACGGGCTTGGGCAGCGAGCGGATGGTCGCGGTCGCGAGCTCGTCGAGGAGGCCGGGGACCATCCAGTCGAAGCCGTCGGGGACGACACGGTTCAGCACGCTGACGGGGAGGTGTACGGTCACGCCATCGGCGTCTGTACCTGGCTGGAACTGGTAGGTCAGGGGAAGCGTGAGGTCGCCTTGGACCCAGGTCTCGGGGAACAGCGAGGTGTCGACGGACTCGGCGTCGGGCACGAGCTGTTCGAGCGTGAACGTGAGCAGGTCGGGGTCGTGGCGCCTGGCGGACTTCCACCAGGTGTCGAAGTGGCGGGCCGAGACGACGTCGTCGGGGATGCGCTCGTCGTAGAAGGCGAAGAGGACGTCGTCGTCGACGACGAGGCCGCGCTGGCGTGAGCGGGCCTCGAGCTCCTCGGCCTCCTCGAGCAGCCGGCGGTTCTCGTGGAAGAACTGGTGGTGCGTGGTCCACTCGCCCTGGACGAGGGCGTGGCGGACGAACATCTCGCGCGCGGCCTCGGGATCGACCTTGCCGTAGAGCACGGTGCGGTCGGCCACGATGGGTACGCCGTAGAGCAGGACCTTCTCCTTGGCCTGCGCAGCGCCCTGCTTGGTGGACCAGTGCGGCTCGGAATAGGTGCGCTTGACCAGGTGCGTCGCGAGCTCCTCGGCCCACTCGGGCTGGATCTTCGCGACGTCACGGCCCCACAGGCGGCTGGTCTCGACGAGCTCGCCCGCCATGACCCACACGGGGGGCTTCTTCGACAGGGGAGAGCCGGGGAAGATCGCGAAGCGTGCGCCGCGCGCCCCCAGGTACTCGTTGCGGGCCTGCTTCTTGGCCCGCTTCATGGCGAGCTCCTTCTGCGGGCCGCGCAGGTGCGCGACGGACGACGCCTTGACCTCGGTCGCCTCCTGCATGCCGATCTGCGAGAGCAGCCCGGCGAGGAGGGACTGGTGGATGGTGTCGTCGTCCCAGGTGAGGCGGCGCTCGACGGGCTGGTCGGTCGCCTCGGCGATCGTGGTGCCCGACGGCGCAGCGCCCTTCGCGCTCGCGTCGCCCCGGGTGCGGGGCGTGTAGGACATGTCGATGCCGAGGGGCTTGCTCATCTCACGGAGCTGCGCGACGACGTCCTGCCACTCGCGCACGCGCAGGAAGTTGATGTACTCGGCCTTGCACAGACGCCGGAACGCCGACGACGACAGCTCGTGCTGCTGCTCGCGCACGTACTCCCACAGGTTGAGGTAGGTGAGGAAGTCGGAGCGGGGGTCGGCGAAGCGGGCGTGGAGCTGGTCGGCCTGGGCGCGGTACTCGGCGGGGCGCTCGCGCGGGTCCTGGATGGACATGACGGCCGCGATGATCGCGACCTCGCGCGCGACGCCGCGGCGCGATCCCTCCCAGATCATGCGGGCCAGGCGCGGGTCCATGGGGAGCTGGGCGAGGACGCGGCCGATCTCGGTCAGGCGCGTGACGGCGCGACCGGGCTGTGCGTCCTTGTCGGCGCCGCTGCGACCGGCAGGCTCCGCCACGGTCTCGAGCGCGCCGAGCTCGGTCAGGAGCTGCACGCCGTCGCGGATCGAGCGCGTGTCCGGGGGCTCGACGAACGGGAAGCGCGCGACGTCGTCGGGCGAGGAGACCACGCCCACCGAGATCATCTGCAGCAGGACCGACGCGAGCGACGTGCGCAGGATCTCCGGCTCGGTGAACTCGGGGCGCGAAGCGAAGTCCTCCTCGGAGTACAGGCGGATCGCGATGCCGTCCGCGACGCGGCCCGAGCGCCCCGAGCGCTGGTTGGCGCTGGCCTGCGCGATGGGCTCGATCGGCAGGCGCTGCACCTTGGTCGCCTTGGAGTAGCGCGAGATGCGGGCCGTGCCGGGGTCGACGACGTAGTGGATGCCCGGGACCGTCAGCGACGTCTCGGCGACGTTGGTCGCGAGCACGACGCGGCGCGAGGAGTGCGCCTGGAACACGCGGTGCTGCTCGGCCGAGGACAGGCGCGCGTAGAGCGGCAGGATCTCGACGAAGTCGGGGCGCTTGGCGTCGCGCGTGCGCTCGCCCAGGCGGGACTCGAGCGCGTCGGCCGTGTCGTGGATCTCGCGCTCGCCCGACAGGAACACCAGGACGTCGCCCGGGCCCTCGGCCATGAGCTCGGTGACGGCGTCGACGATGCCCGTGACGAGGTCCTTCTCCTGTGCGCCCTTCGCGGGGGCGCGCTTGGCCTTGCCCGACTCCGGGTCGACATCGGGCGACAGCGGCCGGTACCGGATCTCCACGGGGAACGTGCGACCCGTGACCTCGATGACGGGAGCCGTCTCGGGAACGTGAGCGTCGCCGTCGGGCCCCTCGTCCGTCGGCTCGGCCGCGGCCAGCTCGTCGGCCGTGAGCGGCGGGAGCGGGCCGCCCGGCGCGAAGTGCCGCGCGAACCGCTGCGAGTCGATCGTCGCCGACGTGATGATGACCTTGAGGTCGGGGCGCTGCGGCAGGAGCCGCGTGAGGTACCCGAGCAGGAAGTCGATGTTGAGCGAGCGCTCGTGCGCCTCGTCGATGATGAGCGTGTCGTACGCGAGGAGCTGCGGGTCGCGCTGGATCTGCGCGAGCAGGATCCCGTCGGTCATGACCTTGACGAGGGTCTGGTCGCTCGACTGGTCGGTGAACCGGACCTGGTAGCCGACGATCTCGCCGAGCGGCGTGCCGATCTCCTCGGCGATGCGCTCCGCGACCGTGCGCGCCGCGATGCGTCGCGGCTGCGTGTGCCCGATCTGGCCCTTGCGGCCGCGGCCGAGCTCGAGCGCGATCTTGGGGAGCTGCGTCGTCTTCCCCGAGCCCGTCTCGCCCGCGACGATCACGACCTGGTTCTCCGCGATCGCCTTCGCGATGTCCTCGCGCCGCGCCGAGACGGGGAGCTGCTCGGGGTACGTGATGCGCGGCACGACGACCTGCGCACGCCGCTCGGCGGCGCGCGCGAGCTGGGCGGGGTTCACCTGCTGGCGGCGGGCGCCGCGCTGGCCGCCACGCTTCGAGGAGCGCTGCTCGATGCCCGACGGCGGACGCTCGCCCCTCGACGTCTTCCCACCCTCGGGTGTCTTCGCGCCCTGGGCTCGGGGCCGGTCCGTGCCCGGTGCGGAGCCCACCGGGCGGCCGGTGGCGGGGGCCGACCCCGGGGCGGCGCTCTGGTCGGTGACCTGGGGCTTTGCCCGTCCACGACCGCCGCGTCGGCGGCGCTGCCCCGAGCGCTCCCGCTGCGCACCGCCGGGCTCGCCAACGGGCTCGCCGGCGGGGGTGCTCGCAGGGCTGTCCGCGGTCCTGACCTGGTTCTCGTCCAAGGCGGGCCGTGCAGGGCCGTGCGGTTCGGTGCTCACGACCAACCATTCTCTCAAGGGGTCGCAACCTCAATTGCCTCGCGGGCGTCGTGGACGTCGCGGGTCTGTCCGCGGTGCGCGGGCGCCAGACCCGGGCCTTGCGGCCGCCCCGCCACGGGCGCACCCTGAGGACATGGCCACGTCCTGGGTCGAACGCTGGCGGCTGGAGCTCGATCAGCTGCGGTGGTTCCCCGCGGCCCAGGAGATCCGGGCGGTGCGGCGAGAGGACCCGCAGGACGTCGTGCTCCGCTCGACGTCGGCCCGTCTCGTCTGGGAGCCATGGCGGCTGCTGCCCGTGTACGCGGTCCACGCGGTGGACGTGCGTGTGCCCCTCGTCGAGGGCGAGCATCGCGACGGGCAGGTGCGGCACGGCCTCATCCCGCACCCGTTGCACTTCGAACGACACACCTGCCCGGGGACCGAGATGTGGTTCGAGGGAGCGGTCGCCGCCGCGGACGGCCCGAGCGCCCCGTTCTTCCGTCCCGACGACGAGGGTCTCGCGGGCGACGTCCTGGTCGACTTCCAGGCGTTCGACTGGTTCGCCGAGGACCAGCGTCTGGCCGCTCACCCGCGCGACCCCTTCAAGCGGGTCGACGTCGTACCCAGCTCGCGCCACGTCGTCGTCTCCCTGGGCGGCGCGGTGCTCGCCGACAGCGACCGGGCCATGGCGCTGACCGAGACCTACCTGCCGCTGCGCTGGTACGTCCCCCGCGAGGACGTGCGGTGGGAGGCCCTGACGCCGAGCCCGACGACGAGCGACTGCGCCTACAAGGGGCACGCCCGCTACTGGTCGCTCGCGTCGGGCGACCCCGACGGCGCCGACATCGGCTGGAGCTACGAGGACCCGCTGTCGGACGGCGAGAGGGTGCGCGGGTACGTCGCGTTCTGGTGCGAGCGGACCGACCTCACGCTCGACGGCACCCGGATGCCACGCCCCGAGAGCCTGTTCTTCCCCCGCGGGCGCCGCTGACTTGAGCCGCCTCGGGTGGCTCCCCGCCCGGAGCCGACCACGGCTGGTCGGCGAGCCCGCCCAATCTCAGCCCACCCGGACGCTCAGGACGAGCTGCTCGCCGACGTCGAGCCGGACGTCCGAGAGCGTGACGCCCGGCGGCAGCGACGATGCGAGGTCGATGCGCTTGCCGTCGACCTCCTCGAGCTTTCCGCGAACGGCCAGCAGGAGGGCGGCGACGACCGGGTTGCGGCTCGATGCGCCCACGTCGGTCAGGGTGAGGACCATGGCCTGGTCGATCGACGCGGTCGCCGTGATCTGGGCGCTCGCGGACAGGAAGCCCTTGCGGATCTTCGCCGACGCCACGATCGACGCGGCGCGCGGGCCACGGGACGCGAGGTCCACGTCGAGCGACGTGAGCGTGAAGCCCTGGTCCGCGAGGGCCTTGGTCGCGAGCTCGCGGGCCGTGGTGACGAGCGCGTCGCGGCTCGCCGCGGCGCGCAGGTGACCGCTCACGGGGTGCTCGGTGCTCTGGCCGGACTCCTCGATCGAGAGCGACCCGTCCGCCCCTTCGACCCAGGTGAAGCGCAGGTCGCGGATCTCGGCATCGAGGTCGACGGCGACGCCGGCGAGTGTGACCGGGTGGCCCTGGGCGCGGATCGTCCGGGCCACGGCCTGCTCGCGCGCGGTCACGTGCTCGACGTTCTCGGCCGGGTCGGGCGCGTCCGCGGCGCCCATCGCGCGAACGACGAGCCCGGTCACGTCGACGTCGAGGCTCTGGACGTCGGGGCTGCCGGGGACGGTCGCGGCGTCGATGCGGACACGGTCGAGCCCCGTGGCGTGGTCGCCCAGGTTCTTGGTCATGACCTCACGCAGCCGGTCGGCGAGCGCGGGGCCGGTGTCCGGGCGTGGGGCACGGCCGAACGGGAGGACGTCGTGGGCGGGGCTCAGGTCGTCGGACATGCGCCGAGCCTACGACGAGGGTGACGGACACGACCGCCGAGGGTGACGGACCGGTTCGCCGAGGGTGACGTACGAGCGCGCCGAGGGTGACTGACTGGCACGCCGAGGGTGACCGTGCAGTCACCGTCGGCACCCGACACGGTCACCCTCGGCGGGTGGGGACCTCCGCGAACGCCCGCACCGGGAACGTGCCGAACCCCTTCACCTTGGGCGGCACGGCCGTGAACCGCGCACCGCGCGGCGGCACGTCGCCCAGGTTCGTCAGGTGCTCGACGACGTGGATCCCCGCCGCGAGGAGCAGCGAGTGGGCGGGCCGCGCCCCGCCGGACGTCACGGGGTCGGTGTCGTCGATGTTCAACGAGTCGATCCCGACGAGCGTCACGCCGGCGTCGACGAGGTGCTGCGCACCGGCCTCCGTGAGGAACGGCGCGGGCTCGCCGTAGGCCGGGGTGCCGAAGTGCCGGTCCCACCCGGTCTGGAGCAGGACCGCGCTCCCGGCGAGGTCGCGGTCGCCGAAGACCTCGGCACCGATCCCGCGCGCACCGCCCCGCGAGGGGTCGACGGTCTCGCTCAGCCGGAACAGCTCGGCGGGCAGCCCGACGAGGGTCTCGAGCTCGAGCCCGGACAGGTCGGTCCCGCCGTCGTACCGGTGGAAGGGGCTGTCGAGGTAGGTCCCGGTGTTGCCGATCATCGTCAGCACGTCCATCGCGAACTGCGTGCCGGGCGCGTACTTCGCGACGGAGTCGGCGCGCGTCAGGAAAGGGGTGATGGTCGGTGCGGGCAGGCCCGGGTAGGTCACGAGCCCCTCGCGCACGGTGTGGCTCAGGTCGACGAGCCGCGTCGCGCGGGGAGACCGGGCACCCGGGCCGTCACCCTGGGCGCCCGGGCTGTCACCCTCGGCGGCGACACGGTCGCCCTCGCCCACCCCCCGGCTCCCCACGTGCGGTTCCTCGACGATCGTCAGCCCCGTGATCTCGACCGACCCGACCAGTGCGAGGCCCAGGTGGCGGACGAGGAGTCGAGCGACGTCGTCGGGCCGGAGGTCGCCCGACGGGACGTCGAGGCGGAAACCCTCCGCGCGGAGGCTGCCGCCGTTGGCGAAGGTCACGTAGGCGTCGAAGTGCGCGCGCTGGTCGGTCATCACCGGAGTGTCGCACCGCGGGCGGGCCCTCGGGAAGACGCAGCGAGGCCGCCGCCCGGAAAGGGGCGACGGCCTCGTGGCGACGGGAGGTCAGTACGAGCTGAGCTCGCCCGACGAGGCCACGGCGACGATCAGGACGATGTAGAGGATCCAGCCGATCGTGCCGATCACCGTGAAGACGATGCTCAGGATGAGGCCCCACTTGGCGAGCTGGTTGTCGAAACCGGCCTCACGGGACTTCTTCCGGGCGATCGCGCTGACGACGATGCCTGCGATCGCGAAGACGAAAGCAAGCACGAAGCCGACGATGCCGAGCGTCTTGCCCGGGTCCTCGACGGGGGCGCCGTAGTACTGCGGGGCGGGAGCGGACTGCGGGGCCTGCGGGGACCCGTAAGGGGTGGTCATGGGGGTTTCTCGTTTCTCTCGCGCACCCGATCCTTGTCGGGTGCGTGGGGGATCGTGGCGGCGGGCGCCACGAAGTGCGGTGCTCATTCTGGAGGAGAACGGCACCGCTGCACAGGGGGATTTCTCCCCATGCGGGTGAAAAACGAGACGCAGGTCCTCGTCAGGCTCGGAGAACGCGGCCGGTCGAGCGGTCAGGACGCTGCGCGGCTCGTCTCGCCGCGGAGGTGGTCGATGGTGTTCTGCACGTCGCGCAGCGTGGAGCCGACGTCGGCTCCCTGGGCCACGGTCTTGTCGGCGACGTAGCGGAGCTGGGCCGAGGCGGCGTCGAGCGCGACCTGTGCGTCGGTGAGGGCGATGACCGCCCGGCCGTCGCCGAACTGGTCGGTGGCCGCCTGGGCGAGCGCGGCGTTGGCCTCGTCGGTCGCGGCCTGGGCGTTCCCGACGGCGTCCTCGACCTCGCTGCGCAGGCCGGCAGGGAGGGTGGAGAGCTGGGTCGCTGCCTTCTCGAGGTCCTCGCCGATCGAGTCGACCTGACACTGGGTGTCCTCGAGGAACTGGGTGACCTCTGCGGCCGATGCGGTCGCGCTCAGCGGCAGCATCATCGCAAGGGCGAGGAAGCTGGCGGCGGCGAGCCGGGCGGCTGGTCCTGATGTCTTCGGCGACGTCATGTCGAGAAGTCTGCACGGCGAACCTGGGAAAAGACAGGGAGGACATGGACAGTTGGTGGAGATTTCGCCCACAGTCGAGGGGAGGCATGCGGCGCGGCCACCTCGGTCACCGCGGCGCGTCCGCGCGGGTAGCGTTGCCGTCGTGCCCCACCCCGTAGCCCCCGCCCTCGAGGCGACCCGATGATCCGCCGCGCCCTGGCGCGCGCCTACTGGGCCGTGAGCAGGTGGACGTTGCGCACCGAGCAGCCCCCGACCGACCGGCCCGGCATCCTCATCGGCGCCCCGCACACGTCCAACTGGGATTTCGTGCTCATGCTCGCGATCTCGACGAGCGTGGGCGTCAGGGTCCGCTGGCTCGGCAAGCACACGCTGTTCAAGGGCGTCATGGGGCCGTTCGCGCGGGCGCTCGGCGGTATCCCCGTGGACCGGACGGACCCGAGCCGCGTCGTCGACGACATCGTGTCGCGCGTACGCAGCGGCGAGGTGTTCTCGCTCGTCATCACACCCGAGGGCACGCGCAGCAAGGGCGAGTACTGGAAGTCGGGCTTCTACCGGATCGCGCGCGAGACGGGCATGCCCGTGACGCTCGGCTACGTGGACCGCACGACCATGACGGCGGGCCTCGGCCCCACGCTCGACCTCACGGGTGACGTGCGTGCCGACATGGACCGGGTGCGCGCGTTCTACGCGGACAAGGCCGGGTTCGACCCGTCGCGCCGTACCGAGCCGCGCCTGCGCGAGGAGGACCGTCCCGCGCCGGACGGGGCCACCGGAGGAGCCGACCGGACCGCCTGACGGACGCGGCGTCGTCGGGCCCGCTGGTCGCCTGCCCGACGGCGCAGCGCACGCCGGGCGCACCAGCGCGCCTCACGGCGCCCTCAGCCCGCCGCCGGGTCCGTCGGCGCGTAGACCCGCAGGCCGCCGGGCACCATGGTCAGCGTCGCGTCGGTGACCCGGTCGCCGTCGAGCTCGAGCGTCTCGCCGTCGTGCGCGAGGATCACCGGGTCGTGCGGTGTGCCGTCGCCGAACTGGAGCGACAGGTCGGGCGTGGTCCAGGCGTCGAGCGCGAGGTGGCGTTCGAGGGGCCGGACCCGCTCGGCGAGCGACGACGCGCCGCCGCCCGCGACCGTCTCCAGGAACAGGCGCGCCCGGCTGTACCGCTTCTCGGCGCGGCCCGTGCGGACGTCGAGCACGCCGTCGTCGAGCCGGACGCGCTCGACGGGGGCGAGGTTCTGCGGGACGTACCGGTTGACCCCCGCGAAGAAGGACCAGTAGGACCCGACGACCCCGTCGACCGACACCTTCAGCGGGGCCGCGGCCCGCAGCACGCGCGCCGTGGCCCAGACCGTCGCGGGCCACTTCCCGAGCCGCTTCTCGGCACGTTCGCGCTGCGACACGAGCTCGGGGTAGATGCCGAGCGAGAACGTGTTGAGGACCGTCATCGGGTCGTGCCCGTCGACGCGGAGCTCGGCGACGTCGACGCGCACGCCCGACCCGGTCCGGACGGCGTCGACCGTCGCGGACATCGACGTGAGGTCGGCCGCCTTGGCGAAGTGGTTGAGCGTGCCACCCGGGAAGACCACGAGCGGGAGGTCGTGCTCGCGCGCCGCGGCGGCAGCGGTCGCGACGGTCCCGTCGCCGCCGCTGATCCCGAGCGCTCGGGCGGGGCGGGCCCCGCTGTCGCCGTCGGACGCGCCGCCGCGCGCCGCCCGGTCGTAGATCTCGCGCAGGTCGTCGCCCTCGGCGAGCACGTGCACCTGGGCCTTCGGGAGGTCGCGGCGCAGGACCTCGAGCGGGTCCTCCTTGAGGATCCGCCCGGACCCGGCGGCCGTGTTGACGACGACGAACAGGCCCTCGCCGTCGAGGAGCGCGGGCACGTCCGTGGGCGGACCGGCGGGCACGTCCCGCTCGGGCCCCGGCGGGGAGGGCACGAGCCACCGGCCGAGCACCGCGAGCCCGACCCCGAGCGCCGCGCCCCCGACGACGTCCGAGAACCAGTGCGCACCCACGTGCAGCCGTGAGTACACGACGGCCCCCGCGACGGGAGCGACGACCAGCCCGGCCGCGGGCCACTCCAGGGCCACGCCCGCGGCGAACGCCCCCGCGGTGGCCGAGTGGCCCGAGGGGAAGGACGGCGTCGTCGGGTAACGGCGTAGGCGACGCACGAGGGGCAGCGGGTCGGCGGAGGGGCGGTCGCCGCCGAACAGTCCCTTGCCGAGCAGGTTCGCGGTCGCGCTCGCGGCGGCGACGCTCACGAGCCCCCGCACCGCGGCGCGGCGCCCGCGCGCGCCGGTCGCGGCCAGCCCTGCGCCGAGCCCCATCCACAGGACGCTGTGGTTCGCGGCGGTCGTCAGGCGCACGAGGGCCGCGTCGGCCCGCGGCCCGAGCTGTCGCCGATATGTCCGGTCGTTCATGCGGCGGTCGAGGCGGGCGACGGCCGGGAACGCCTCGTGGGGCTTGACGAGGCCCGTGAAGCGCGGCTTCCGTCGCGGGGTCTGGGGTGGCGGGACGGGAGCGGACGACATCCAGCCACGGTAGGACGGTCCCGCCCCGCCCGCCCACCCACGCCACGCCGAGGGCGCCTGCGCACCCGGGGGAGCGGCGCCGTCGGGCCTCTTCGCGCGGCCCGGCACCCTCGTTCTGACACAACTCCGATAAGTTCTCCCTATGGGCACCACCCCCGACCCGATCCGGGTCTTCCTGCTCGACGACCACGAGGTCGTCCGCCGCGGCGTCGCCGCCCTCCTCGAGGCCGAGGACGACATCACGGTCGTCGGCGAGGCGGGGACCGCCGCCTCCGCGCTGACGCGCATCCGCGCCGTCCGGCCGGACGTGGCCGTGCTCGACGTGCGCCTGCCCGACGGCTCGGGCGTCGAGGTGTGCCGCGACGTGCGCTCCGAGATGCCGGAGATCGGTTGCCTCATGCTCACGTCCTTCGCGGACGACGAGGCGCTGTTCCAGGCCGTCCTCGCGGGCGCCTCGGGCTACGTGCTCAAGCAGATCCACGGCTCGGACCTCGTGGGCGCCGTGCGGACCATCGCGGGCGGCGGCTCGCTGCTCGACCCGGTCAGCACCGCGCGCATCCTCGACCGGCTGCGCACGCCGCAGGCTCAGGAGGTCGACCGCCTCGAGGGGCTGTCGCCGCAGGAGCGCCAGATCGTCGACCTCATCGGCGAGGGGCTCACGAACCGGCAGATCGGCGAGCGCCTGTTCCTCGCGGAGAAGACCGTCAAGAACTACGTGTCGCACATCCTCGCGACGCTCGGGCTGCAGCGCCGCACGCAGGTCGCGGTCCTCGCGACCGAGCTGCGCACGGAGGACCGCCCGCGCGGCTGAGCGGTGTGCCGCGGCGGTCCCGCGGCGTCGAGCAGCACCGTGATGCCCGACGGCGGGGCGCACGTGGGTGCGCGGGTCGCGCAGCGTTCGGGGGTGTTCGACAGATGATCGACAACCCTGGGGGGGACATCCCGCGGAGCACCGTCGGCGATGCTCCGGCCCTAGCTGGTGCCGGCTGACGGTCAGGCGTTCGGGATCCGCCACACGAGCGCGGTACCGCGACCCGCCTCCGCGGCCTCCGCCGGCCCCACCGCGAGCGTCCCGCGCAGCGCCTCGGCGCGCGTCGCGAGGTTGTGCAGGCCGCCGCGGTGGTCGCCCGCGTCGACGCCCGCGCAGCCGATCCCGTCGTCGACCACGGACAGCGTGATGGCGTCGTCGGTCACGCGCAGCCGCACGTCGACGCGCGACGCACGCGCGTGGCGGGCCACGTTGGTCAGGGCCTCTCCGACGACGACCACGAGCTGGTCCGCGACCTCGGCGGGCACGAGCGACGAGTCGTCGCTCTCGATGATGATCGAGGGCGAGAACCCGAGCGCGGACGTCACGGCGCCGGCCGCCGCGGTCAGCCGCTCCTGGAGGCTCGCCTCGGGGGGAGTGGTGGCCTGGAGCGCGAAGATCGTCGAGCGGATCTCGCGGATCGTGTCGTCGAGGTCGTTGACGGCCTCCTCGACGCGCGAGCGCACGAGCTCGTTCTCGATGTGCTTGGTCGTGCTCATGAGGGTCATCGCGGACGCGAAGATGCGCTGGATGACGACGTCGTGCAGGTCGCGGGCGATGCGCTCGCGGTCCTCGAGCACGGCGACGCGGCGCCCGTCCTCGTACAGGCGGGCGTTGTCGACGGCCACGCCCGCGGCGGCGGCCAGGGCCCGGACGGCGGCCTCGTCGTCGCGCGTGAAGGGCGAGCCGTCGCGCTTGTCGGTCAGGTACAGGTTGCCGTACACGGAGTCGCGGACCTGGATGGGGACGCCGAGGAACGTGTGCATGGGCGGGTGCCCCGCGGGGTAGCCGGACGCGGCCGGGTAGCCCTCGATCTTGTCGACGCGCAGCGGGTGCGGGTTGCGGATGACCTCGCCCAGCAGGCCGTGCCCGTGGGGCCAGTGGTCGATGGCCTCGACCTCGGAGTCCTTCATGCCGACCGGCACGAACCGGCCGAGGCGGTCCCCGTCGCGCACGCCGAGCGCCCCGTACCGGGCGCCGGTGAGGTCCATCGCGGCCTCGACGATGCGGCGGAGCACGGTGTCGAGGTCGAGGTTGCTCGTGATGGCGACGACGGCGTCGAGCACGCGGTGCGCGACGGCAGAAGGAAGAGACTCGGTCACCCACGTGAGTCTGTCAGACGTTCGGACCGGAACCGGCCTCGGCAGGACCGGGACGTCGCTCTCTCGTGCGTGGTAGGTCTTCAGGTACTCCATGACTACCCCCTCGATCTCCGTGAGCTCCGGGTGTGTCCCCGGCCGGTCGGCGG
>NZ_JBHUAD010000088.1:0-14787 GCF_042789955.1 Oerskovia sp. NPDC056781 | reverse complement strand
GGAGGATCAGCGAGCGTAGTACTCGACGACGAGCTGGACCTCGCAGGTCACGGGGACCTCGACGCGCTTGGGGCGACGCACCAGGACGGCGCTCAGCTTCTCGAGCTGGACGTCGAGGTAGGCCGGGACGGCCGGCAGGACGTCGCGGTGCGCACCGGCGGCGGCGACCTGGAACGGCGTCGTGGCCTGGCTCTTCGGCTTGACCTGGATCGTCTGACCCGGCTTCACCTTGAACGAGGGGCGGTCGACGATCTTGCCGTCGACGAGGATGTGGCGGTGGCCGACGGCCTGGCGCGCCTGCAGGATGGTGCGGGCGAAGCCCGAACGCAGGACGAGCGCGTCGAGACGCATCTCGAGGTTCTCGACCATGGCCTCACCGGTCAGACCGGCGTCCTTGCGAGCATCCTCGTAGGCGCGAGCCATCTGCTTCTCGCGGAGCGCGTACTGGGCGCGCAGACGCTGCTTCTCGCGAAGACGCACCGCGTAGTCCGACTCGGTGCGGCGACGGGCGCGGCCGTGCTCACCGGGCGGGTAGGGACGCTTCTCGAAGTGCTTGACTGCCTTGGGCGTGAGCGCGAGGCCCAGCGCGCGGCTCAGGCGAACCTGGCGGCGCGAACGAGTCACTGAAGACACAGTGTGTTCCTGTCCTGTCGTGTGTACTTGACGTCACACCCGTGCGGATTGCCGGGTGCGGGACCAGCCGATGAGCCGCCGCGATCCGTGAGGATGCCCACCCGTCGACGCGAGGTCGAGGATGACGTGCGGGGCTGCGGGGCCGAGGTCCCAGGCGGTTGCCGCTGCCCTGACGGGCGGAGACAACCTGAGAAGTCTACCGCACCGGGCGCGTCGCCCGGTCCTGCGCCTGGTGCGACGCCGGGCCAACGGCCCGGTGAGCGCCGCCGAGCGACGCGCGACGCGCTTCCGGGCGGGCCCCTGCGGGGCCGGTCAGGGCGCGTCAGGGGCTGTCAGTCCCCGAGGATCTGCCGGATCCGCTCGAGCCGCTCGGTCACCGACCGCTCGAACCCGCGGTCGGAGGGCGTGTAGTACCGCGTGCCCTGCAGGACGTCGGGCAGGTACTGCTGGCGCGCGACCGCGTGCGGGGCGTCGTGCGCGTACTTGTACCCCTTCCCGTGCCCCAGCTCCTTGGCGCCCGCGTAGTGCGCGTCGCGCAGGTGCGCGGGCACCGTCCCGACCTTGCCCGCGCGTACGTCCGCGAGCGCCGCGTCGATCCCGAGGTAGGCCGCGTTGGACTTGGGCGCGGTCGCGAGGTGCACGACGGCCTCCGCGAGGATGATGCGGGCCTCGGGCATGCCGATGAGGGCGACGGCCTGGGCCGCGGCGACCGCGGTCTGCAGCGCGCTGGGGTCGGCCATGCCGACGTCCTCCGCGGCCGAGATGACGATGCGCCGGGCGATGAACCGGGGGTCCTCCCCCGCGGCGATCATGCGCGCGAGGTAGTGCAGCGAGGCGTCGACGTCGGAGCCGCGCACCGACTTGATGAACGCGCTCGTGACGTCGTAGTGCTGGTCGCCGTCGCGGTCGTAGCGCACGGCGGCGACGTCGATCGCGCGCTCCATGGTCTCGAGGTCGACGACCACGGCCCTGGGCTCCGCGGGTTCCTCGTCCGTCGCCGCAATCTCCCCGTCGGGCGTCCCGGCACCCTCCCCCTCTCCGTGCGCCCCGCCCTGCCCCGGTGCGTCGCCCTGCCCGACGGCGTCGCTCGCGGCGGGCGCGCCGTCGTCGGGCCGGTCCGTGGTGCGGACGGGGGCGTCCGGGACCTCCGAGAGAGCGGCCCCCGCCGCGGCCTCGAGGATGGTCAGGGCCTTGCGGGCGTCGCCGCCCGCAAGGCGGACCAGGTGCTCCTCTGCCTCCTCCGCGAGGGTGACGGCCCCACCCAGCCCGCGCTCGTCGACGAGCGCCCGGTGCACCAGGGCACGCACGTCGCCCGACGTGAGGGGCTTGAGCGTGAGCAGGAGCGAGCGCGAGAGCAGCGGGGAGTTGACCGAGAAGCTCGGGTTCTCGGTCGTGGCCGCCACGAGCGTGACCCAGCGGTTCTCCACGCTGGGCAGCAGCGCGTCCTGCTGGGACTTGGAGAAGCGGTGGACCTCGTCGATGAACAGGACGGTCTCCTCGCCTCCCGTCGCGAGACGCCGGCGCGCGTCGTCGATGACCTGGCGCACGTCCTTGACACCGGCGGTCACGGCCGAGAGCTCGACGAAGCGCCGGCCCGAGGTCGTGGCGATGAGGTACGCGAGCGTCGTCTTGCCCGTGCCCGGGGGGCCCCACAGGATGACCGAGCCCGGCGCCGCGCGCGAGGCGCCCGGCCCGTCCACCTCGATGAGGCGGCGCAGCGGCGACCCGGCGACGAGCAGGTGCTCCTGGCCGGCGACCTCGTCGAGCGCGGCCGGACGCATGCGCACGGCCAGGGGCGCGCCAGGTCCCGGACGAGGAGTCCCCTGGGTGCCTGAGGTCGCGGCGTCGAACAGGTCCATCCCGGGAAGCATGCTCCGAGCCTACGCACCCCCACCGACACGGCGTGACACGGTGCGCCCTCCGTGCCGCGCCGTGTCGGTGCGCGTGAAGCCGTCGCGCAGCGCTCCCTGAGAGGTCCCCGCCCACACTGTGCACGGCCCGGCGCGGCCCCGCGCGAGGTGCCATGCTGACGGGGTGTTCGAGAGCCTTGGCCGCGCCGTCGCCCACCGTCCCCGCCTGACCGTCGCCGTGTGGGTGGTGCTGACCGCCCTGGGGTTCGCCCTCGCCGTCGTGGGTGTCCACGGCGAGAGCCTGTTCGACCGCCTGACCACGGGCGAACCGTCGGTCCCCGGCTCGCAGAGCGAGCGGGGCACCGAGATCCTCACCGAACAGAGCGAGACGGGCGAGACCGTCTCGCTCCTCGTGAGCGGGGTCGACCCCGCGGACCCGGCCCTCGCCGAGGCCATGGACCCCGTGCACCAGGAGCTCGCCGCGGTCGCCGGCGTCGAGACGGTCGTCGACCCGTTCGTGATCCCCGGGGGCGTCGAGACCGAGGCCGCGCAGTCGCTCGTCGCGGCCGACGGCGACGGGTTCGTGCTGTCCGTGACGCTCGAGCCGGGCCTCGACGAGGACGCCCAGGCCGCGGCCGCGACCGACGTCGTCGAGATCCTCGAGGCCGTCCCCGCGGACCTCGCCGACGTCGCCCCGGGCGCGACCGGGCTCGTGTCGAGCAACGACCTGATCGTCGAGGCCATCACGTCCCAGGTCGAGAAGGACCTCACGACGGGCGAGATGATCGCCCTGCCCATCGCGCTGCTCGTCATGGTCCTGGTCTTCGGCGGCTTCCTCGCGGCCGCGATGCCCATGGCCGGGGCCATCGCCTCGATCGGCGCCGGGCTCGGCGTCCTCCTCGTCCTGTCCTACCCGCTGACCATCGACGCATCCGTCGTCAACGTCGTCACGCTGCTGGGCCTGGGGCTCTCGATCGACTACGGGCTGCTCATCGTGTCCCGCTTCCGCGAGGAGCTGCACGCGCTCGACAACACGTCCCCGCGGCGCGCCACGTCCCCCGGGGACGCCACACCGGCCGCGGCGCCGGGGCCCGGCGCGGCGGGTGCGTCCCGGACGACCCGCGGGACCCGGCGCTCGCGTCGCCGCGACGCCGACGTGACGGCCGCTGTCGTACGCACCATGGCGACCGCGGGCCGCACCGTGGCCTTCTCGGCGCTGACCGTCGCGATCTCGATCGCGGGCCTCATGGTCTTCGAGCCCGACATCCTGCGCGCCATCGGCGCCGCCGGGCTCGCCGTCATCCTCATCGCCGTCGCGACCGCCATGACCCTCGTGCCCGCCCTGCTCGCGCTCGCAGGCCACCGGCTCGTCCGGCCCGGCGTCCTGAGCAAGGTCCCCGGGCTGCGCGCCCTCCTGGCCCGCACGGCCGACGTCCAGTCCGACGAGGGCTTCTTCTCCCGCCTCACCGGCCGCGTCCAACGCCACCCGGTGTGGGTCATGCTCGCCACCGTCGCCGTCCTGGTGGTGCTCGCGCTGCCCGTCCTCGGCCTGCAGATGCGCAACTCCGGCATCGAGCTGCTGCCCCAGAGCTCCCCCCAGCGCGAGTTCGTCGACGAGCTCTCCGCCCAGTTCCCCGCGTCCGCGAGCGCCGATGTGCGCGTCGTGACCGACTCCACGACCGAGGACGCCCAGGCCTGGGCCGACGAGATCGCGGGCCTCGACGGCATCGAGCGGGTCGACCCCGCGGTCCCCGTCGGCGACGACCACGCGCTCGTCGGGGTCCACCTCGACGCCGCCGACGCGGGCGGCCCCGAGGCCGTCGCCGTCGTCGAGGAGCTGCGCGCCCAGGACCCCGGGTTCACGTTCTACGTCACCGGGCAGGCCGCCGGGCAGGTCGACTTCCGGGCTGCCCTCGCGGACCGGGTGTGGTGGGCCGTGGGGATCGTGGTGGTCGCGACGTTCGTGCTGCTGTTCCTCATGACAGGGTCCGTGCTCATCCCCGTCAAGGCGCTCCTGACGAACGCCCTGTCGTTGGCCGCGTCGTTGGGCGTGCTGGTGTGGGTGTTCCAGGAGGGGCACCTGGAAGGGGTGCTCGACTTCGCGTCGGCGGGCGGCATCGAGACGTACGTCGTGGCCCTGGTCGTCGCGTTCGCGTTCGGGCTGGCCATGGACTACGAGGTGTTCCTGCTGTCCCGCATCAAGGAGCTGCACGACGCGGGCCTGTCGAACGACGAGGCGGTCCGCCTGGGTCTCCAGCGTTCTGGGCGCATCATCACGTCGGCCGCGGCCATCATCATCGTGGTGTTCGCGGGCTTCGTGTTCGGCGAGCTGCTCGTGATCAAGGAGGTCGGGTTCGCGCTGGCCGTGGCGGTGTTCATCGACGCGACGATCGTGCGCATCCTGCTGGTCCCGGCCACCATGACGCTGCTGGGCCGTGCCAACTGGTGGGCGCCCAAGCACCTGAGATGGCTGTACTCGAAGTTCTCGATCACCCACTGAACCAGCTGCTCCGCGCCCAGTCGCTGAGTGCGGAGCAGCTGTCGAGAACGACGGGCGTTCCCGACCACCACTCCGTGCTCAGCGGGACACGAGGGGCGGGGGCGCGGCTCAGCGCCGGCTCTCGAACTCCTGCACGACGGCGTAGCCGAGGCGGGTGTAGACGCGGCGGGCGGCGTCGTTGTCGGCGTACATGCCCAGCGTCACCCAGTCGGACTCGGCGAGCCCGGCACGGGTCACGACGGCCGTGGTCGCCGCGGCGATGCCGTGCCCACGCCACGCCGGGTCGGTCGCGATGCTGCCCAGCGACCACGGCGCGCCCGGTGCTGCCTGGCGGGCACCGACGACCCCGCGCAGCACGCCCTGGGTGTCCCGCCAGCCCCACCAGCGGACGAGGGGGTCATCCGGGCTCGTCTCGGCGAGCGGGTTCGCCACGTCCAGGCACTCCCGGACCTCGGCCGCGACCGACGGGCCGGTCAGCGCCTCGACGTGCTCCTCGCCGGGCTGGGCGGCGGGGGCCTCACGGGTCGCGAAGAAGTCCCACGTCGAGACCGAGCGCTCACGCTCGGGGTCACGCAGGATCGACGGCAGATCCTCGCCCGCACACCGGTCCCCCAGGACCGTGAGGGTCCCGCGCGGCAGGCCCGCGCTCACGACGTGCTCACCGAGCTCACCGTCCCGGGCGACACGCGCCAGCAGGTGCGCGGTCGCCTCGGGCGTGCCCATGCCCCACAGACCGACGCGCTGGTGGTGAGCGGCGCCGTCGGGCACGCTGCCCTCCCCCAGGGGGGCCGGCGGCGCCACGTTCAGCACGCACGCGTGCTCGTCCTGCCACACCCCGCGCACGTCCCACTCGGGGAGGTCCACCAGGACAAAGGGGTGGGAGGCCCACCGGTCGGTCAGACCGGTCGAGCCTCCCAGCGTCCTTGCCTGCGTGCGGGTGTCCGGGGCGCTCACGCCTTCCCGGCAGCGGTGGCGTCGGCCGCGACCTCAGCGGCGGCGTCCGGTGCAGGTGCCTTGGGCTTCGCGTCGACGCCTGCCTCCTTGCGCTGCTGCGCCGTGATCGGCGCGGGCGCCTGCGTGAGCGGGTCGAACCCGCCGCCCGACTTGGGGAACGCGATGACGTCGCGGATCGAGTCCGACTTCGTCAGCAGCGCCACGATGCGGTCCCAGCCGAACGCGATGCCGCCGTGGGGCGGGGCGCCGAACGCGAAGGCGTCGAGCAGGAAGCCGAACTTCTCCTGCGCCTCCTCCTCGCCGATGCCCATGACCGCGAACACGCGCTCCTGGACGTCGCGGCGGTGGATACGGATCGAGCCGCCGCCGATCTCGTTGCCGTTGCACACGATGTCGTACGCGTAGGCGAGCGCCTCGCCCGGGTTCTGCTCGAACGTGTCGATCCACTCGGGCGTGGGCGAGGTGAACGCGTGGTGCACCGCGGTCCAGGCCGAGTTGCCCAGGGCGACGTCGCCCTCGTCCGCGGCCTCGCCCGTGGGCTTGAACAGCGGGGCGTCGACGATCCAGACGAACGCCCAGGCGTCCTCGTCGATCTGGCCCGTGCGCTTCGCGATCTCCTGACGGGCCGCACCCAGCAGGGCGCGCGACTCGTTGGTCCTGCCCGCCGCGAAGAACACGGCGTCACCCGGCTGCGCGCCGGTCGCGTCGCGCAGGCCCTCGCGCTCGGCGTCGGACAGGTTCTTGGCGACCGGGCCCGCGAGGGTCCCGTCCTCCTGGAACGTCACGTACGCCAGGCCCTTGGCCCCGCGCTGCTTGGCCCACTCCTGCCAGGCGTCGAACTGGCGGCGCGGCTGAGAGGCCCCGCCCGCCATGACGACGGCGCCCACGTACTCGGCCTGGAAGACGCGGAACGGGGTGTCCTTGAAGTAGTCCGTGAGCTCGACGAGCGGGTTGCCGAAGCGCAGGTCCGGCTTGTCCGACCCGTACAGGCGCATCGCGTCGTGGAACGTCATGCGCGGGATGGGCGTGGGGATCTTGTACCCGATGAGGTCCCACAGCGCGACGAGGATCTTCTCGCCGAGCGCGATCACGTCGTCCTGCTCGACGAAGCTCATCTCGACGTCGAGCTGCGTGAACTCGGGCTGACGGTCCGCGCGGAAGTCCTCGTCGCGGTAGCAGCGGGCGATCTGGTAGTAGCGCTCCATGCCGGAGACCATGAGCAGCTGCTTGAACAGCTGCGGGGACTGCGGCAGCGCGTACCAGGACCCGGGGGCCAGGCGCGCGGGGACCAGGAAGTCGCGGGCGCCCTCGGGCGTCGAACGCGTCAGGGTCGGGGTCTCGATCTCGACGAAGTCCTGCTCGTCGAGCACGCGGCGCGCGGCCTGGTTGGCCTTGGCGCGCAGGCGCAGGGCGTGGGCCGGGGTGGGGCGGCGCAGGTCCAGGTAGCGGTGCTTGAGGCGCGCCTCCTCGCCGATGACCTCGGTGCCCTCGAGGGCCGTGGAGACCTGGAAGGGCAGGGGCGCGGACTCGTTGAGCACGACGACGTCGCTCACCACGACCTCGACCTCGCCCGTGGGGAGGTTCTTGTTCTCGTTGCCCTCGGGGCGGCGGGAGACCACACCGGTGACCTGGAGCACGAACTCGGCGCGCAGCGGGTGCGCGATCGACTCGTCGCGGATGACGACCTGGGCGATGCCCGAGGCGTCGCGCAGGTCGATGAAGGCCACCCCACCGTGATCGCGGCGACGATCGACCCAACCCGTGAGGGTGACGGTCTGACCGATCTGCTCGGCCCGCAGGGAGCCGGCTGTGTGGGTGCGAAGCACGGAGAGAGTCCTTCCGGAACATGCCGGGGCACACAGTGGCGTCCCGGGATGGGAGTGGGGAGTGCGCAGACGACGCACTCGGACGAGTCTAGTCTGTGGGCGGACCACGTTCAGGAGAACCCACCGGGAGGCACCCATGGCCAGGCGGATCGCGACCACGGACCGGCTCGGGCGCGCCGAGCTCGTCGAGTTCCTGCGTGCCAACCGACGGGCGGTGCTGCTGACCCGGCGCGCGAGCGGCGCCCCGCAGATGAGCCCCGTGACGTACGGGGTCGACGGCGAGGGGCGCGTCGTCGTCTCGACCTACCCCGACCGCGCCAAGTCCGTGAACCTGCGGCGCGACCCCGCCGCGTCGCTGTGCGTCCTGGGCGAGGACTTCGACGACGCCTGGGTGCAGGTCGACGGCACGGCCGAGGTGATCGACCTGCCCGACTCGGTCGAGCCCCTCGTCGAGTACTACCGGTCGGTCGCCGGGGAGCACCCCGACTGGGACGAGTACCGCGAGGCCATGGTCGTGCAGGGCAAGTCGCTGCTGCGCGTGACCATCACGAGTTGGGGGCCCGTGGCCACGGGCGGCTTCCCGGCACGGCTCGCGCAGGACTGAGCGCAGGGGCCGTCGCCAAGACGCTAGAAGAGCAACTGCTCGGCGCTCGCGGCCGCGCTCGGGCCCGTACGCCCGGACGGCCCACCGCGGTCCCGGTCCTGCACCACGAGGCTCCCCGCCGGATAGGCCCCCTCGTCGTGCCGCACCCTGTCGTCAGAGGTCTCCGGGTGCCAGGCGGTCCGGGCGTGTCCGGACGTGCGGGCCTGGGCCCGGTGCCCCGCGCTCGCGAAACCACGCTCGACCAGCAGCGGCCGCACCCGGTCCCACAGCCAGTCGCGATACGCGCGGCTCGCGTACGACCCACCCGCGTAGACGCGCTCGTAGCCCGCGACCCGCTCGGGGTGGTCGCGCCGCAGCCAGGCCATGAACCACTCGCGGGTGCCGGGCTTGAGGAACAGCGGAAGCACCGTGGCGCCCGTCGCGCCGGCTGCGTGGACCGCGTCCAGCAGGCGCGTGAGGTGGTCGGTCGAGTCCGTGAGCCACGGCAGCACGGGGGCGATCATGACCCCGCACGGGAGCCCGGCCGCCCGGGCGGCGCGGATGAGGTCGAGGCGGGCGCGCGGCGTGGGTGTCCCCGGCTCGACGGCCTGCTGGAGGTCCTCGTCGACGAACGCCAGGGAGACCCCGATGCCGACGTCCACCTGCTCGGCCGCCTGCGTCAGGCGCGGCAGGTCCCGGCGCAGGAGCGTGCCCTTGGTGAGGATCGAGAACGGCGTGCGCGAGGCCTCGAGCGCGTCGATGATCCCCGGCATGAGCCGATAGCGACCCTCTGCGCGCTGGTACGGGTCCGTGTTGGTACCGAGCGCGACCGCGTCACCCGCCCAGGACGGCTTGGCGAGCTCGGCACGCAGCACCTCGGCGACGTTCATCTTCACGACGATCTGGCTGTCGAAGTCCTCGCCGGGGTTCATGTCGAGGTAGCGGTGCGAGGGGCGGGCGAAGCAGTAGGAGCACGCATGGGAACACCCGCGGTACGGGTTGATGGTCCAGGTGAACGGCATGCGGGACTCCCCCGGCACCTTGGACAGTGCGCTCTTGGCGAGCACCTCGTGGAACGTGACCCCGGCGAACTCCGGGGTGCGCACCGTCCGCACGAGCCCCGCCATGCGGCTGAGCCCGGGCAGCGCGCCGTCGTCCGCCGTGATCGCCTGCCCGTCCCACCTCATCGCCTTATTCGAACACATGTTCGACCCGGTTGTCGACGCGGTCGGCCACGGCCCGGACGGCTGTGCCGGCAGGAGGGACGGTCCACGGTCCCCACGTCGACCGAGCCGGCCCGCATCGCCGAGAACTTCGCCGGGGCCGGAGCCACGCCCTGGCGTGCACCCGGCACGTACGCGTGAGGCCCGGAAGGGGTCCCCTGCCGGGCCTCACGGACGTCCTCCCGGGTCAGCGCCCGGGCAGTGCGCTCACTCCCCCGCGGGCACCACGCGCGGCCACAGGTCCTCCGCCGGCGGCGCCCACGTCGCCGGGTCCGCGGCGACCTGACCGCCCGAGCGGATGTCCTTGACCTGGTGCGGCACGACCTCGCCGTCCGCGCCGATCCCCGCGGGGAACCACACGAACGGGATGCCACGGCGGTCCGCGAACTTGATCTGCTTGCCGAACTTCGCCGCGCTCGGCGCGACCTCGACCGGGATGCCGCGCGAGCGCAGCGCGACCGCGACCGCGTCCGACGCGGGCCGGGTCTCCTCGCTCGCCACCGCGACCACCACCGCGCTCGGCACCGACCGCGTCGAACGGACCAGGCCCGCGCTCAGCAGGCGCGAGACCAACCGGGAGACCCCGATCGACAGCCCCACCCCCGGGTAGGTGTTCGCGCCGTCCGAGGCCAGGGTGTCGTAGCGCCCGCCCGAGCAGATCGACCCGAGCTGCTCGTGACCCACCAGGACCGTCTCGTAGACCGAGCCCGTGTAGTAGTCCAGGCCGCGCGCGATCTTCAGGTCCGCGACCACGACCCCCGGCGCCCGCACGGCCGCCGCGTCGATCAACGCCGACAGCTCGCGCAGACCCTCCTCGAGCAGCTCCGACGTCACGCCGTGCTCGGCCGCGAGCGCCCGCACCCGCTCCGCGACGCTCGCGTCCGAGCCCGAGACCGCCGCGAGCGCCAGGCACGCGGCCGCCTGCTCGGGCGTCGCGCCCGTTTCGGCGACCAGCAGCGCCCCGACCTTGTCCGGCCCGATCTTGTCGAGCTTGTCGATGCTGCGCAGCACACCCTCGACGTCGTCCAGGCCCAGCCCGCGGTAGAAGCCCTCGGCGACCTTGCGGTTGTTCACCAGGATGCGGACCTCGGGCACGCCGATCGAGCGCAGCTCGCCCAAGGCCTCGGCCATGACCAGCGGCAGCTCGACCTCGAAGTGGTAGGGCAGCTCGCCCGCTCCCACGACGTCGATGTCCGCCTGCACGAACTCGCGGAAGCGCCCGTCCTGCGGGCGCTCACCGCGCCACACCTTCTGGATCTGGTGCCGCTTGAACGGGAACGCCAGGTGCCCGGCGTTCTCGAGCACGTACCGCGCGAACGGCACGGTCAGGTCGAAGTGCAGGCCGAGCTGCTTGTCCCCCTTGCCGCCGCGGTCCCCCACGGCTCCGTCGACCGGGTCGCCCTCCTCCTGGAGGCGGCGCAGCACGTACACCTCCTTGGAGGTCTCGCCCTTGCGCAGCAGCTGGTCCAGGGGCTCGACGGCCCGCGTCTCGATCCCCGCGAACCCGTGGAGCTCGAACGTGCGACGCAGCGTGTCGAGCACGTGCTGCTCCACGACGCGTCCAGCAGGGAGCCATTCGGGGAAACCGGAGAGAGGTGTAGGTCGGGCCATGGGACCCGATCTTTCCAGACTCGCGAACCGAACGAGCAATCCACTCGCGACGACGGACGGCCCCGGCGCGTCCCCGCCCGGCCGTCCGGGACGCGCCGGTTCACAGTCCACGCAGGTACGGGTTGGTGCGGCGCTCGCGGCCGACCGTGGTGAGGGGGCCGTGGCCGGGGACCACCTGGAGGGCCTCGTCGAGTTGCCCGACGACGTCGCGCAGGGTCCGCTGCATCGTCTCGCCGTCTCCTCCGGGCAGGTCGGTCCGCCCGACGGACCCGGCGAACAGGACGTCCCCGGCGAGCACGACCCCGGCCGCCTGGCCGTCCCGTGCCGGGCCCGACGTCCCGTGCTCGTCGCCCGCCCCGAGCGGGAGGTAGAGCGTCGAGCCCTGGGTGTGGCCCGGCGCGTGCAGCGCGTCGACCAGGACGCCGCCCAGGTCGAGCCGGACGCGCGGGTCGGCCGTCGACCCGCCGCCGGGGCCGGGCACCACCGAGGCGCCGGACCCTCCGCCCGAGCCGAAGGTCCGCACCTCGCCCGGTTCCCGGTAGTCCTCTCTTCGGGCGCCGCCCGCCGCGAGCGCCAAGGCCAGCGGCCCGCTCGTGAGAGGTCCGTCCGCCGGGGTCCCGTGCTCGATCGTGCCCAGGGGGTCCGCGAGCCGGTACGCGTCGGCCGCATGGATCCACAGCGGCACCCCGTACAGGTCGCAGAGCTCGGCGGCGTCCCACGTGTGGTCGGCGTGCCCGTGCGTCGCGAGGACCGCGGTCGGCGACAGGCCGTGCTCGCGCACGAGCGCGACGACGCCCGGGACGACCCCCGCCCCCGCGTCGACGATCACGCACGGGCGCGGGACGCCGTCGGGCACGGCATCCCGCGACCCGGGCGCGACGATCGTGCAGTTGGTCCCGAACACGGGGGCGACCACGAGGAAGACGTCCATGGCAAGGACAGTACCGACCTGACAAACAGGACACCTGATACCGGACCGTGACCTGAAAGGCGGAAAGTCACCGCGCCGGACCGCTCCCGATGCCTAGACTGTCCTCTGAAACCGTGGATCACCCGTGCAAGCACGCGCCTTCGCGCCGGCACGCGGACCTGCCCGTGGCGTGAGACGAAGGAGTTGGGGTGTCAACGAGCAAGCGCGAACGTGAGCGCGCCCGTCTGCGTGAGCAGAAGTGGACCCGGCGCCAGGCCGACGCTCGCGCCCGCCGACGTCGCGTGTGGACGATCGCCGCGGCCGTCTCCGGGGTCGCGGTCGTCGCCGGCGTGACCGCGCTCGCCGTCTCCGCGAACGCCCCCGACGCGACGTACACGCTCCCTCCCGCCGCGGCCGCCGAGGACCGCGAGTGGACCGGCGAGCTGCGCACGAGCGCTGGCGACATCGCGTTCACCCTCGACGGGCAGGCGGCACCCCAGGCCGTCGCGAACTTCGTCTCGCTCGCCCGCGCAGGGTTCTTCGACGACACCGACTGCCACCGCCTGACCACCGCGAACATCTTCGTCCTGCAGTGCGGCGACCCCACGGGCACCAGCACCGGGGGGCCCGGCTACACGTTCGGGCCCGTGGAGAACACGCCCGAGGACGGGTTCTTCCCCGCAGGCACCATCGCCATGGCCCGTGCGCAGTCGACGGACTCCCAGGGCAGCCAGTTCTTCCTCGTCTACGAGGACAGCACCTTGCCGACGAACACCGGTGGGTACACCGTCTTCGGCAAGATCACATCCGGCTTGGACGTCGTCCGAGCAGTCGCTGACGCGGGCACAGCGGACGGAGCCGTCGACGGCTCCCCCGCCACCCCGGTCACCATCGAAGGAGTTGAGACCCAGTGAGCGAGAGCACCGAGAACCACGCGAACTCTCCGGCGCAGGCATCCGAGGAGGCCCCCGCGACGGAGCAGGTCGAGGTGCCGGCGGTCGCTGAACCGACCGAGGCCGCGCCTGCGACCGACGCGCCCGAGGCCGCGACGGACGCGCCCGCAGCAGCGAGCGACGAGGCCGCCGCGCCCGTCACGGACGAGACTCCTGCCGAGACGCCCGACGCACCGGCCGAGGCCGAGACCACAGCGCCCGAGGAGGTGACCGAGACCGGCACCGCCCAGGCCGATGCCCCGGCCGAGGCCCCGGCCGAGGCCGCACCAGCCCCCCAGCCGGCCGCCGTGCCCAAGCCCTCGGCCGCGCCCAAGCCGAGCGCGATCCCGGTCCCGCGTCCCCCCAGGCCCGGGACCCCGGCCCCCGCCGCGGCTGCGGCGACCATCGCCCCGGCCGCCGCCGCGGCCGTCATCCCCGACGACAGCGCGGCCGCCAAGGCCGCCGCGGGCTTCGGCCGCGTCGACGAGGACGGCACGGTCTACGTGACCGAGGCCGCGGGCGAGCGCAGCGTCGGGCAGTTCCCCGGCGTCACCCCCGAGGAGGCGCTCGCCCTGTACGTGCGCCGCTACCTCGACCTCCAGGCCAAGGTCGCCCTCTTCGAGGCGCGCCTGACCGGCACGGACCTGTCCGTCAAGGAGATCGACTCGACCCTCGCCAAGCTCACCGAGGAGACCGCCGAGCCGTCCGCCGTGGGCGACCTCGACGGCCTGCGCGCGCACGTCGAGTCCCTTCGCACGGTCGCGGCCTCGCGCCGCGCCGAGCTCGAGGCAGAGCGCAACGCGGCCAAGGAGGCGGCGCTCGCGGCACGCACCGAGATCATCGAGGCCGCCGAGAAGATCGCCTCGACCGACCCGTCGCGCATCCAGTGGCGCCCCGCGGGCGAGGAGCTGCGCAAGCTCCTCGACCAGTGGAAGGACGCCCAGCGCAACGGGCCGAGGATCGACCGGACGAGCGAGGAGGCGCTCTGGAAGCGTTTCAGCCACGCCCGGACGGCCTTCGACCGCGAGCGCCGGCACTACTTCGCCGAGCTCGAGCAGCGCAACTCCTCGGCCAAGGAGGTCAAGGAGAAGCTGGTCCAGCGTGCCGAGGCCCTGCAGAACAGCACGGACTGGGGCGCGACGGCGGGTGCCTTCCGCGACCTCATGACCGAGTGGAAGGCCGCGGGGCGCGCCAACCGTCGCGACGACGACGCCCTGTGGGCGCGTTTCCGTGCGGCCCAGGACGCGTTCTTCCATGCCCGTGACGAGCTCAACGCCGCCACGGACGCCGAGTACGCGCAGAACCTCGTGGTCAAGGAGGCTCTCCTCGAGCAGGCCGAGAAGCTCGTGCCGGTCACGGACCTGGCCCAGGCCAAGGTCGCGCTGCGCGACATCCAGGAGAAGTGGGAGGACGCGGGCAAGGTGCCGCGTGCCGACGTCCAGCGCGTCGAGGCGCGTCTGCGTGCGGTCGAGACCGCGGTCCGTGACGCCGAGCAGTCGCAGTGGTCGCGCTCGAACCCCGAGACGCGTGCCCGCGCCGAGGGGGCTGCCGCCCAGCTCGAGTCCGCGATCGCGGGCCTCGAGGAGGACCTGGCTGCGGCGACGGCCAAGGGCGACAAGCGCAAGGTCGCCGAGATCGAGTCGGCGATCACGGCTCGTCGTGCGTGGCTCGAGCAGGTCGTGAAGGCCGCCGAGGACTCGCGCGGCTGATCCCGTACCACCCGAGGGGCCCGTGGGGGCCTGTGGACGAACGCCTTGTCCACAGG
>NZ_JBHUAD010000087.1:0-14953 GCF_042789955.1 Oerskovia sp. NPDC056781 | reverse complement strand
GGCCCAGGCGTTCGCCTGGGCCCCTGCTGACGTCCTGGGGCTCGACTCTCACGGCTCGGGGCGTCGCGTACCCTCGACGCGTGGACGAGGCACGACCGAGGGACCTGATCGACGCCCCGGCGGACCCGGCGACCGTGGTGCGCGACGCCGTCGGGCGGGACGCCGCCCGGCGCGGCTTCTCGGTCGATCCCGGCCAGGAGCCCGCGGTCCTGGCCCTCGACACCCTGGCGGGACGGCTCGCCCACCCCGCACCGGACGCGCTGAGCGGCCTGTACCTCTGGGGCCCCGTCGGGCGCGGCAAGACATGGCTCATGGACGTGTTCCTCGCGACGGTCGCCCCGCTCGTGGGCCCCGCCACCGCGACGGTCCGTGTCCACTTCCACGACTTCCTGCGCCGCCTGCACGGCGAGCGTTTCCACCGTGGGTCGATCGACGCCGCGCTCGACGCGATCCTCGGCGAGGCCCGGCTCGTGTGCTTCGACGAGTTCCACGTGCACGACGCGGGCGACGCGATGCTCGTGGCCCGTGCCGTCCGCGCCCTCGACGGGCGCGGGGTGCGCGTGGTCCTGACGTCGAACTACCCGCCGTCGGGCCTCATGCCGAGCCCGGCCTACCACCACCTGTTCGTCCCGACGATCGACCTGCTGACCGCGCGCCTCGACGTCGTCGAGATCGGTGGTGACCGCGACCACCGGCGCTCACCGAGCGAGGACCTGCGCGGGTTCCGTGGCGGTGCGTTCGTGTGGCCCGCGACGGACGCGCGACTCGCGGCCGCGGGCCTCGCGCGCCCCGAGCCCGCCGAGGCGACGACCGTGCGCATCGGGTCGCGCGAGCACCCGGTCCTCGCCGTCCGGGACGCCGTGGTGTGGCTCGGGTTCGAGCACTGGTGTGCGGGGCGCACCGCGGTCTCGGACGTCCTGCACCTCGCCGACCGCTTCGTGTCCGTGGTGCTCGACGGCGTCCCGGCCCTGGGCGCGCAGGCCCCCGACACGGGGCAGCGGTTCGCGAACCTCGTCGACGTCCTGTGCGACCGCGACGTGCCGCTGCACGCCCTGGCCCACCAGGACCCCGACGAGACGCTGCGCCGGCACGGCGAGGAGGGTGTCGCGCTCGACGTCGAGCGCACGGCGAGCCGCCTGGCGCTGCTGCGACGGCTGGGGCCGGTGCCTGTCATGCGCTGAGAGTCGACCTCCCGTGCCGCCGGGCGGCGCAGGGCGTCCCCGCACCCGGCGCCACCCGGGGCCCCGCACCCGGCGCGCGTGGGTGGTCTGCGCGATGATCGGGAGGGCGGCGTCGCCCCGGCGCCCGTGACGCGAAGGAGCCCCCATGGCCGAGGTACTGCTCTTCCACCACTCGCTCGGGCTGACGCCCGGGGTCCGCGCGTTCGCGGAGACCCTGCGCGAGGCCGGGCACGTCGTGCACCTGCCGGACCTGTACGAGGGCAGGACGTTCCCCGACATCGAGAGCGGCATGGCGTACGTCGAGCAGATCGGGTTCGACACGATCCTGTCCCGCGGCGCGACGGTCGCGGACGGCCTGCCCGACGAGCTGGTCTTCGCCGGGTTCTCGCTCGGGGTGGTGCCCGCGCAGATGCTCGCCCAGACCCGCGAGGGGGCGCAGGGCGCGCTGCTCTTCTACTCGTGCATCCCGACGTCGGAGTTCGGCGACGGCTGGCCGCTCGGGGTCCCCGTGCAGATCCACGGCATGGACGCGGACCCGATCTTCGTCGACGAGGGCGACCTCGACGCCGCCCGGGCCCTGGTCGAGGCCGCCCCCGGTGAGGCCGAGCTGTTCCTCTACCCGGGGGACGCGCACCTGTTCGCCGACGCGAGCCTGCCCTCGTACGACGAGCACGCGGCGCGCCTGCTCACCGAGCGGGTCATCCGCTTCCTGGACGGGATCGGGGGCTGACGGCGCCCCTCCCCGACCGCCGTCGGGAACCGCCCGGCGGCGCCTCTCGTTGTCCAGTTCCACCGTCCCGCAACCGGAGGAACGCCCCCGATGGACTCTGGAACCTGGCTCAACGTCGCGCTCGTCCTGGTGTTCGTCCTGGTCGGCGGGGTCTTCGCCGGGACCGAGTTCGCCCTGGTCTCGTTGCGCGACTCGCAGATCGACCAGCTCGCCCGCCGTGGACCGAGGGGAGCCCGGGTCGCGGGGGTGGCGCGCGACCCGAACCGTTTCCTGGCCGCGGTGCAGATCGGCGTCACGGTGGCGGGGTTCCTGTCGGCGGCGTACGGCGCGTCGACGCTCGCGCCCGACTTCGTACCGGCTCTCGAGTCGGTGGGCCTGCCGACCGGTCTCGCGTCGACGGTCTCGCTCGTGGCGCTGACGCTCGTGATCTCGTACCTGTCCCTCGTCCTGGGCGAGCTCGTGCCCAAGCGCATCGCCCTGCAGCGCTCGGCGCAGTTCGCGCTGGTCGTCGGGCCCCCGCTCGACCGGTTCGCGACCGCGATGCGTCCGGTGATCTGGCTGCTGTCGCGGTCGACCGACGTCGTGGTGCGCCTGCTCGGCGGCAACCCCACGGCGCGCAGCGAGGAGATGACGGAGGAGGAGCTGCGTGACCTGGTGATCGCGCACGAGGCACTCCCCGAGGACGAGCGCCGCATCCTCACCGACGTCTTCTCCGCGGCCAAGAGGTCCGTCGTCGAGACCATGCGGCCGCGCGGCGAGGTCGTGTTCCTGCCGGGCGACCTGACGTTGCCCGAGGCCGCCGCGATCGTGCGCGCCCAGCCGTACTCGCGGTACCCGGTCACGGGCGAGGACTTCGACGACGTCGTCGGGTTCCTGCACGTGCGGGACCTTCTGGGCGTCCCGGGCGACGACGACCCGGGCACGGCGTCGGCCGGCGCCGCTGCGGCTGCCCCTGCCGCTGGTGGCGTGCGGACCGTGCGCGACGTGGCCCGGACCGTGCTCGAGCTCCCGGGCACCAACCAGCTCCTGCCGTCGCTCGCGCTCATGCGCCGCACCGGGGTGCACCTCGCGATCGTGGTCGACGAGTACGGGGGGACGGACGGCATCATCACGCTCGAGGACCTGGTCGAGGAGCTCGTGGGTGACATCCGGGACGAGTACGACCCGGCGCACGCGCCCCTCGCGGAGGGCGACTTCGACGCGGGCCTGACGATCGAGGCGTTCGCGGAGGAGAGCGGGGTCCGGCTCGACGACGGGCCCTACGAGACCGTCGCCGGGTTCGTCATCTCGCGCCTGGGGCGCCTGGGCGTCGTGGGCGACACGGTCGAGGTCCCCGGGCACCGGTTGACCGTCACGGCGGTCGAGGAACGCCGGATCCGTCAGGTCACGCTCTCGGCGCTCGCGGGGCCCCACGACGAGGTGCCCGACGGCGAGCGCTGACCCGCGCGTCAGCCTCGCCTCACGGAGAGCGAGGGTCGCGCACAGGCGACCGGTGAAATGGGGTGAGCGCGCTCCCGGGCACCTGTACCGTGCGGAACGCGCAGCAGGTCGCTGCCCGCGACCTCCGAGGAGCCCGGCCATGTTCCCCCAGACGATCACCGACTTCTGGCACGCGCCCCTCGTGGGCGGCGACGTCCTGCACCGGGACGCGGCGCTCACGGTCGTGAGCAATCCCGGCCTGACCGAGGACCGCCGCGTCACGGTGCTGACGACCCGTGGCACCGACGCCTCGGGCGGCCTGGCCGACCCGGCTGCTCCCACCGCCGGGCCCGGCGCCGTCCTGGTCGCGGTGACACCGCAGGTCGCGAGTCTCCTGGAGCTGGCCGGGCCGCGCGCCGTCACTGAGGCGTCGGTGCGTCGGGCGCTGCAGGAGGCCGGTGTCACGCTGCACGAGGCCGACTGCGTCTTCCACCTCACGGAGCACGCCACGGCCGCACTGCTCGCCGAGGCCGACGTGCCCACCGTGCGACGGCTGACCGCCCAGGACGCTGCGGCCTTCTCCGCGTTCGAGGCGAGCGCCCCCGAGCAGGACCTCGACGACGCGTACGTCGAGCTGGACCACTGGGCCGTGTTCGGTGCGTTCGAGGGCGAGCGGCTCGTGGCCGCCGCGAGCATGTATCCCTGGGGGGACTCCCGCCTGGCGGACACGGGTGTCCTGACGCTCCCCGGCGCACGGGGGAAGGGGCACGCCCGCCGGGTCGTCCGGGCGATCAGCCGCTACGCCCTGTCGCAGGGTTACGATCCGCAGTACCGCTGCCAGGTCGACAACGCCGCGTCCCGCGCCCTGGCCGCCCGCGCCGGGTTCACGCAGCTCGGGACGTGGGAGGTCGTCTCGCCCGGCTCGACTGTCTGACCCTCGGGTCCTTCGGTGCTCCACCGGTAGCCTGGGACCGGCGACCAGCACGGCCGACGACGGGCCGGCCCACGACGGGCCGGCACACGGCTGGTCGGCCGACGACCAGGAGGACCCCGATGAGCACCCCCCGATCAGTCCTGTTCGTGTGCGTCAAGAACGGCGGCAAGTCGCAGATGGCCGCCGGGCTGGCCCGGAAGATCGCGCCCGCCGTCCAGGTCGACTCGGCCGGGACCTCGCCCGGGTCGAGCCTCAACGCGCTCTCGGTCGCGTCGCTCGACGAGGTCGGCGTCGACCTGTCGGGCGAGCACCCCAAGCCGCTGACCCCGGAGCTGGTCGCGGCCGCGGACGTCGTGGTCGTCCTCGGCCGTGAGGCGCAGGTGACCACCGACGACGGGACGCCCGTCGTGGTCTGGGACACCGACGAGCCCTCGCTGCGCGGGATCGAGGGCATGGAGCGCATGCGGCTCGTGCGCGACGACATCGCGGCGCGCGTCCGCGACCTGCTGGCTCCCTGAGGACCGTCAGGCGGTCGGTGTCGCGCCGCCCGTCGGGTGCCCCGGCCCGTCGCCGTCGGTCGGCTTGCCCAGCACGTTCTCCCGCACGACGCGGCGCAGCACCTTGCCGATCTGCGAGCGCGGCAGGTCGGGCACGACGAACAGGTGCTTGGGCAGCGCGTAGCGCGCCAGCTTCTGCTCGCCCCACTCGCGCACGGCCGCGAGGTCGATCGGGAGACCGCTCGCGGTGTCCTGGTCCTCGTCGAGCACGACGGCCGCGGCCACGCGCTCGTCCGAGCCCTCGCCGGGCAGGCCCACGACGGCGACGTCCCGGATCCCCGGCATGAGGCGCAGGTGGTCCTCGACCTGCGACGGGTAGATCTTGAATCCGCCGGTGATGATCATCTCCTTGATGCGGTCGACGAGCGTGACCACACCGTCCGCGTCCACCGTCACGACGTCGCCGGTGCGCAGCCACCCGCCGTCGAGGAGCTGGTGGGCCGTCTCCTCGGGGCGGTTCCAGTAGCCCTGGAAGACCTGCGGGCCGTGGATGAGCAGCTCGCCGCGGACCGTGCCGTCCTCGTCCGGGACGACGTCCTTCGTCGGGTCGTCCTGGTCGACGACCCGGATGTCGGTGCTCGGGAACGGCAGGCCCAGGGCGCCGGGACGGCGGTCGGCCGAGACGGGGTTGCCGAGCGCGACGGGGGAGGTCTCCGTCATGCCGTAGCCCTCGATGAGCAGGCCGCCGGTCGCCTCCTCCCAGGTGCGCGCCGTCGTCGGGCTGATGGGCATCGCCCCCGCGAAGGCGAGCCGGATCGAGTGCAGGTCCACGGGCCTGCCCGCCTTGCGGGCCTTGGCCGCCGCGGCCGCGATGCGGTCGAACATGGGGGCGACGCCCGGGAGGAAGGTCGCAGGGCGACGTTTCTGCGCGGCCAGGAACGACTCGGCGTCGAACTTGGGGAACGCGACGAGCGTCGCGCCGATGCGCGCGGGGAGGGTCAGGCAGAACATGAGGCCGAACGCGTGGAAGAACGGCAGGACGCCGTAGACGGTCTCCTCGCCCTCGCGGAACGACGCCCACGCCTGACCCTGCACGGTGTTCGCGACGAGGTTGCGGTGCGTCAGGACCGCGCCCTTGGGCGTGCCCGTCGTGCCGCCCGTGTACTGGAGGAGGGCGACGTCGTCGGCCGCGGGCTGGGGCGTGGACGGGTCGAGCGGTCCCGCGCTCGCGACGAGCCGGTGCCAGTCGGGGACGCCGGCGGACGCCGGGCCGCGCAGCGCGGCCTTCTGGGTGCGCGCCGCCTTGACGGGCAGGTGCAGCGCGACGCGCTTGACGAGCGGCAGGTCGCGGGCGATGTCGACCGAGACGACCGTGCGCAGCTCGGTGCCGGGCTTCGCGGCGAGGACCGTGGGGACGGCCCTCTGCCAGACGAGCGCGACGGTCGCCCCCGAGTCCGCGAGCTGGTGGGCCAGCTCGTCGGACGAGTACGTGGGGTTGTGCTCGACGACCGTCGCACCGAGACGGAGCGCGGCGTAGAACGCGACGAGGTGCGAGGAGCTGTTGGGCATCACGAGTGCGACACGGTCGCCGCGGCGCACGCCGAGCGACGACAGGGCGCTCGCGGCGCGGTCCACCTTCTCGACCAGGTGCGAGTACGTGACGGTGGCGCCGAAGAAGTCGACCGCTACCCGGTCGGGCCAGCGGGCGGCGGCTCGGGCGAGCGCCGCGGTCACGGGCTCGTCGGGGACGTCGACGGTCGCGGGAACCCCTGGGGAGTACCGACTCAGCCAGGGCTGCTTTGCCAAGGTGTTCACTACTACACCGTAACCTACGGATGCGTAGGTTATGTGTGCGGCACGTGCGAGGAACCTCGGTGGTGCCTGTGAGCACCCGGGAGAAAAACTGGTACCCGGCCGGGTGGAACCTTCGAGCCGTCGGCTGCGTGTTCTGGTCGTGAGGACAACGTACCGACCTCCGCCGAGCAGGTCCGGCGCACGGGCCGCAGGGGGCAGCAGCGCGTCGTCAGGACCCGCTCCAGCGAGGTCTCGAGCCGTCAGGGGGCGGCTCCGGGACAGGCTGGACAGGGGGCCGGCGGGGTCGGTCGGGGTCGTGGTCGTGGCCGTCGGGGGTTCGCTCCTGGCGGTCGGCCTGACCTTGCCCTCACCACAACCCGTCCTCAGCGTGGTCCTCCTCGCCCTCGCACTGCCCGCGTGCGCGATCATCGTCCTGTGGTCGCTCGCGTCGCCGTACGTCGCGGTGCGTGGCGCCCGGGTCGAGCCGACCGACGACGACAGGGGGTGGCTGGTGGTGCGCAGACCGCTGGGCCTCGTCCTGCTGGACGGTGCACGCCTCCGCCCTCCGGGAGCCCAGGGCGTCCCGGGCGCCCAGCGGGCGCTCGCGGACCGGGTGGTCGCCGCGTACACGACGGGGCGGGCCGAAAGGGTCGAGATCCTGAGGCTGCTCGACCGCATCGTGGCCCTGGACCGGCTCGAGCAGGGCGCGGAGGCTGCTGGCGTGCGCAGCCGTGACGGCTTCACGCCAGAGCAGCGCTCGGTCCTGAGCAGGCACGTCCTCGACACGGTGCAACGCGACGTCGAGCTGCTGGAGTCCCGGCGGGCGGGGCTCACGGACCGGATCCTGCGCCCCACGGCGAACGGACTGCCGCCGTGACCGTGGTCCTGCCGCTCGTGGGTGGCAGTGCGACGGGCGGCCCGCGAGGTGTGCCCGCCGAGGACGAGCCCCACCAGGCCGACCCGGACTTCGACGGCGACCAGGCACCGCTGGACGTGGTGCTGCACGCGACACGGAACGCCGAGTTCACGATCTTCATGGAGCAGGCGGTCGGCCCGCTGCACCGCATGGCGTACCTGTTGTGCGGTGATCAGCACCGCGCGGAGGAGCTCACGCAGCAGACGTTCGAACGCACCTTCCGGGCATGGTCCAGGGCGCGCGACGGCGACCCGCTCGTCTATGCCCGCCGGATCCTCGCGAACCTGCGCATCGACACGTGGCGGCGTACCCGCCGCGAGGTGCTGTCCGGCCCGGACGACCTCCGTGACCATTCCGAGGGGATCACGGGCATGCCGGGGGCCGGTGCCTCGACGGGTGCTGCTCCCGCCGCCGTGGACGACCGCGACCTCGTCGTCCGCGCCCTCCTGCAGCTCCCCCTCAAGCAACGTCGTGTCGTGGTGATGCGGCACATGCTCGACCTCTCGGAGGCCGAGGTCTCGGCAGAGCTCGGCATCCCGGTCGGCACCGTGAAGTCGACCGCTTCTCGGGCTCTCGTCCGGCTCCGCACGATCCTCGACGACTCCTCCCGAAAGGGCAGCTCCTCATGACCGGATCGCACGACGACCTCTTCGATCGTCTGCACGCTGCGGCCGACTCCGTCCCGCCCTCGACGCTCGACCTCCCCGTCGTGCTCGTCACGAGCCGACGCAAGGCCACGGCCCGGCGGGCCGTCGCCGGGACCGCGGTGCTCACCGCGTGCGCCGTCCTGGGGGTCGGGGTCGCGAGCGGCCTCCCCGGCCGAGTGGCTCACGACCTCGTCCCCGCGGCGACGTACGAGACCCTGCGCACCGAGATCGTGCATCGAGAGGTGGCTCCCGGGATCACGGCTGTGGCCGAGGCGGCGACCTATGAGCTCCCGGACGAGTCCGTCGTGCTCGACACGGGCATCGAGACCGGGGCGCACGGCGACCGGTTCCTGATCGTCTCGACGGTCGAGCTCTCGGCCGGCGGTTCGGTCGAGCCCGTCGACCGGGACGACCCGGAGACGATCGGGTGGATGGCCGACCTCGGCTACGGGCCGGTCGAGAATCAGCGCATCCAGGTGATCGCCGGGGACGATGCCGAGCTCAGACGGCTCCGAGGTGGGGCAGGACCGACGACGGTCGTCGTCTCCACCCTCGGCTCCGCCGCCGTCGTCGACACCGAGGAGGGCCGGTTCGTCTTCGGCACCACGGTCAGCGAGCGCGTCGACGACGCGCGGACCACGTCCGTCCCGTCCTGGGACCCGTTCACGCAGGCCGACGGGACGGCCGGCACCTCCCTGCTCGTCCCCACGCTGACGATCCCCCAGCGCGCGCGGGTGCCCTTCGCTCTCGCGCTGACGAAGGAGACGTCGTTCGCGCCCGTGACGGCGGCCTCCTTCACGGACGACCGCTCCGCGACGGGGCCCTGCACGGAGCGGGTCGACGGGTGCGCGGTGTCCTACGACACGCGGAGCCGGGTCGCGATCCAGAGCCAGGTGGAGGACCCCCGATGGGCGGCGTTCCTCGAGTCCTTCCCGAACGAGGACGTCTCCGTCCTGGACACGAGCGGAGACATCGTCCTGTTCCAGTGCCAGGCGAGCTGGGACGCCACCGATTGGTCCTTCAGCGAGCACCTCTCGGCCGAGGACGAAGACCGGATCGTCGCGGCCACGGCGGGTCTGACGTACTGCATGGTGGAGAGGAGCCCCACGAGCGACGGGGGCCTGCGCGTGGGTTCGTGACTCACGTCCCACCACGCCGCTCCAGGTCGGCCAGCTCGGCCGCCGCACGGTCCGCGTCGAGGTAGAGCCCGCCGCGGCGCACGGGAACGAGGTGGGCTCGGACCGCCTGAGCGCCTGGCTGCGCACCCGGGTGGGCGTCTCCGCCCGGGTGCGCGGCGTCGTCGGGCACCCGGCGCTCGAAGCGGTAGACGAGCGGGAGGCCCGTGGGGACGTTGAGGACCTGGACCTCGGGGGCCGTGAGCCGGTCGACGAGCATGACGAACGCCCGCAGGGAGTTGCCGTGCGCCACGACGAGGAGGTTCTCGCCGCGGTCGAGGGCCTGGCAAACAGTCGCCCACAGCGGAGCGAGGCGGTCGACGACGTCGGCGAGCGACTCGGTGTCGCGGCGCATGCCGACGCGGGCGTCGTCGGGCAGACGGGAGAAGGTGTCCGCCACCCGCGCCGCCGCCTCGCTGCCCTCCTCGACGGGCGGCGGCCGGTGGTCGAACGAGCGCCGGTACTCCCAGTACGCGGTCTCGCCGAACTCGGCCCGGACGGACTCGCGCAGGTCGTCGGTGAACGCGCCGTAGTGCCGCTCGACCAGACGCCACTCGGGGACGAGGGGAGGGGGACCCGGGAGTCGCGCCGCGACGATCGCCGCGGTCGCCGAGGCCCGGACGAGCGGCGAGGTCAGCACGCGGTGGGGGACCAGCGTCGGGTCCTGCGCGCAGGCCTCGGCCAGCTCAGAGCCCGCCTGCTCGGCCTCGCGGACACCGTGGTCGGAGAGGTCGACGTCGAGCAGCCCGGTGAACCGGTTCTCGGCGTTGTAGACGCTCTGCCCGTGGCGCAGCAGGACGAGGGTTCCAGGGGCCGGGGCGCTCATGGCGACCAGCGAACCACACGCGCGACCGTCAGACCTCGATCAGCCCCCGGTGGTGCGCGATCGACACGGCCTCCGTGCGGCCCGAGGCGCCCAGCTTGGCCAGGACGTTCGAGACGTGGACGCTCACGGTCTTGCCGCTGATGAACAGGCGCTCGCCGATCTGCCGGTTGGTCAGGCCCTGCGCGACGAGCAGCAGGACCTCCTCCTCACGGTCCGTCAGCACGGTCGTCGCGCCGCGGCGCAGGCCCGGCAGGTCCAGGCGCCCGCGACGTGCGAGGTCCCGCAGCGCGCTCGCGAGCGGCGCTGCGCCCATGTCGTCGGCCTCCTCGAGGGCCTCGCCCGCCTGGGCGGCGGCGCCCTCGCGGTCCCCGACGCCCAGCAGCGACTGGGCCCAGCGCCAGCGGGACCGGGCGACCTCGTAGCGGTAGCCGTAGTCGAACGCGGCCGTGGCCTCCTGCCAGAGGAGCGGGTCGTTCGTCCCCGTGAGGCGGCTGTGCTCGGCGCGGGCCCGCACGAGCCACGCGATGCCCTCGGGCCCGAGCCGGCCGCCGCGCGGCCGCCCCCGCTGGGCCGTGGTCTCGGCCTCGGTGAGGAGGGCGTCTCCCTGGGCGACCAGGTCGTCCACGGGGGCACCCACGAGGCGGCGCTCCTCCGTCGCGTCGGCGAGCGCCGTCAGGGCGAGCGCCGAGATCCATATCCGTCCCAGGAAGTAGTCGCTCCACGTGCGGCCCAGGTAGACGATCAGCTCCTGCGCGAGCGACAGCGCCTCCTCGCGCTGGCCCGTCCAGACGAGCGCGTCGATCATGCATCCGCCTGCGATGAGCGCGATCTGCCCGTCGCGCCGCCACTCGGGACGCAGCGCGCGGGCCCGCTCGATCACGCCCTCGTCGCCGCGCGCGACGGCCGCGTAGAGCTGGGCGGCAGAGAGGGCGGCGACCGCGCTCGGGGGCATGGGATCGGGGGACGTGGGCGGTGGGCGGAGATCGCCCGTCGCGTACCGGACGAGCTCGCCGAAGAGCCGGAGCTCGACGCCGTAACCGTTCCAGCCGAGACCGGCCGCGACCGCGTGCTCGAGCCCCGTGTGCGCCTCCACGAGGGCCTGCCCGAGGTCCCCCGAGTAGTAGCGGTTGGCCGCGATGTTGTACCAGCAGCGCATCTCGGTGAGGAGGTCGCCCGCGGCCTGGGCGCGCTCGCGCGCGTTCGCGAGGAGCTGCGCGGCGCGGTCCGCGTCGTCGACCTCGAGCACCGCGAGCGTCGTGAGGGCGTCTGCCTCGACGTCGGGGGCGTCGATCGCGCGGGCCACCGCGATCGCCTCCTCCGCGGTCTCCTGCGCGACGACGTCCATGTCGGCGCGGTCGAGGTTCATCGCGGCGCGGGCGCGCGTCGCGAGGGTCCAGGCGCGATCCTTCGACGGGGGCTCGGTGGGCAGCACGGCGAGGGCCGCGGCCGTGTGCTCGATGACCTCCTCGACGTGCTCGATCCCGAGCAGGTGCAGGGACAGCACGTGCCGCAGCGACGCCTGCCGCAGCGGGTTCTCCGCGGTCATCTCGACGACCTTGCGCGCGATCGCGACCGCCCGGTCCGGCTCGCCCGCGCGGCTCGCCGCGGACGCCGCCGCGACGGCCACGTCGACGCGGTCCTCGCCGAGCAGGTCCGCGGCGTCGGGCACGACGTCCCACAGGCGCAGGACCTGCTCCAGGTGCCGCAGCTCCTCGGCGGGCGCGAGGACCCGCCCCGCGCGGCGCGCGGCCTCGCGGGACGCGACGAGCGCCGTCGTCGTCTCGTGTGCCGACAGCGCGTGGTGGGCCCGCTGCGCGGGCGAGCCGAGCGACGGGTCCTCGGTGAGCGCGGCCAGGTACGCGCGGTGCAGCGCGACCTGCTCGCCGGGCAGGAGGTCGGCCGAGATGGCCTCGGCGAGCAGGGCGTGGCGGAACGCGATCCTGCCGCCGTCGACCGTCAGCACGTGGTGGGCCACGGCCTCGCGCAGCGTCGCGTCGAACGCCTGGTCGAGCGCGCCCCGGGTCGGGGGCGAGCCGGGGGAGCGCAGCCCGCCGAGCGAGAACACGCCCAGGTCCTGCCCGACGACGGCACGCAGCAGCGGCTCGGCGACCACGCGTCCCGCGAGCGACGCGATGCGCGCGAGCTGCTGGACGTCGGGCTCGAGCTGTTCGAGGCGTGCGTGCAGGACGTCCGCGAGGGACCAGGGGAGGGCGTCGGCCTGGGGGCCGGCCTCGACGAGCTCCTCGGCGAAGTACGCGTTGCCCTCCGAGCGCTTCATGACGCGTTCGAAGTCGTTCTTGGGCAGGGACCGGCCCGCGACGGCGGTCGTGAACTGCTTGAGCTCGCCCGGCGTGAACGGGTCGAGGGCCAGGTGGTCGACGCGCGGGTGGCGACGCAGCTCGGCGAGCACGGGACGCAGCGGGTGGCGGCGGTGGAGGTCGTCGGTGCGATAGCTCGCGATGACGAGCAGGTGGTCGGCGCGCAGCCTCGCCAGGAGGAAGCGCAGGACGTCGCGCGTGGACGGGTCGGCCCAGTGCAGGTCCTCGATGACGAGGACGAGCGGGGCCCCGGGGCGCCCGGGGGCCGTGAGCGCGGCCGTGATGCTCTCGAAGAGCTGGAGGCGACCTGCCTGGTCCTCGCCGTTGCCGTCGAGGGACGAGGGGCCCGCGTCGAGGAGGCGACCCAGCGCCGGTCGGGCGTCGATGGTCTTGTCGACGACCTCGTGGCTCGACCGGAGCTCGGACAGCGCCTCCGTGAACGGCAGGTAGGGCAGGCCGACGTCGCCGAGGTCGACGCAGTGGCTCACGACGACGATGGCCCCCGTGCCCCGGGCGAGCTCCGCGGCACGGACCAGGAGGCGCGACTTGCCGACCCCGGCGTCGGCGCCGAGGAGGATCGCACCGGGGTCCCCGGCGGCAGCGCGGCCCACCGCTGCAGCGATCACGTCGAGCTGGTGCGCTCGTGCGACGAAGTGGGCCTGGGAGGGGCGCGGCATACTGCCCATCCTCGCAGCGGCCTGTGACGCCTGCCACGATGTTTCCTGATACTCGCCGCCCGGTGTGACGAACCCCTCTTCCGGTCCGGCCGGTGGCCGGGTTCCTGGTGGTGCCGAGGGCGATGGCCGACCTCGGCCCACCCGACCGGAAGAGGGCTCCGTCATCCGCTCTGACCGGTGGCGCTCGCGTGGGTACTGTGCGTCCTGTGCCCCGGGCGGTGGCTGCGGAGCCAGTGCATCAGCACGTTCTCCTGGTGGTCGTAGTCCGCGCGGACCTGCTGCTGGCGGTAGGCCACCTCGGTCTCGAAGCCCATCACGTACATCTCGTTCATGGTCGTTCCCGTCCTGCTCGTCGGCAGCGGACCTGGTGCCCGCCGTGATCCTCACTCTCGTGCTGAGCGGGCGCGTCGTGCATCGGTCGAGCGGGTAGGTTCTGGGCCGCTACCACCTCAGGCCCGACGGCGTATCTCGCCTGAGGTGGTCTGAGGTGCCTTAGGGGTGAGGTCGCCGGGTGACGGTGACGGGTACCGCCCCGGCGCGGCGGGCCACGAGGGCTGGCGAGGATCGTCGTCGGACCGTTCCCCGCGTGGCTCGACCAGCGCTTGCGTGACGCGCCGCCACCACACCGGCCCGGCCCGGCGGGCGGGTAGGTTCCCACCCGTTGCCAACGACGGGCGCCGGTCGCAGACTGGAATGGACCGGACCCCTTGATGGAGGTGCCCTCGTGACATCGACGTACGACGTGCTACCCATGCTAGGACGCGGCAAGCACCGCAACCCGAAGAAGGGCGCGTGCTTCATGGAGCTCGCGTCGTACCTGGCCGGCGAGCGCTGGAGCGACCATCCCCAGTGCACGCACCCGCTGGTCGCGATGCTCGCGCGAGCGGTCAACGACCTCACGAGCGATGCGGCCAGGCCACGCCTGGCGATCCTCATCCCGTCCGTGATCGGGCTGCGGTCCGACGACCCGCGGTGGAGCGTGTGGATCTCGCTGCGCGCGGCGCAGACGGCGCTGCCCGTCTCGCCGAGCGACAGGCAGGACGTCCTCGCGGTCGCGATCATCGCGGGCGAGCGCATGCTCGACCAGCTCGAGGGCCGCGAGCCCGGCACCCGGACGCAGGCGTCGCAGGACGCCCTGAACATGGTGCCTCGCACGGCGGCCTGGGCCGAGTCGTTCTGCAAGGGCTCCAGGCTGCGTCCCGCACGGTTCGCACGCGACGCCGCGCCGAGCATCGTCGCGGCCGCGGTCCAGGGCATCTCCGAGGCGGGCTCCCGCGACGCCGACGACGCGCTCTACGAGCTGCTCTCGTCGACGATCGAGGCGGCACGGGGCTGGGCTGCGGCAGAGCCCGCCGAGCCGCTCGAGCCCAGCGACTGGGAGCCGGTCGTCCGGAGCGTCGGGGCACAGGTTTGACGGCGGCCGACGACGGCGGCACCCCCGGCCTCGAGGAGTCCCTCGACCTGACGGTGCCGCCGAGCGGTCCCGGCTGCGCCGAGTGCGAGTCCTCCGACGGCTGGTGGGTGCACCTGCGACGGTGCGCGCAGTGCGGGCACGTGGGCTGCTGCGACACGTCGCCCTCGCAGCACGCCACGGCGCACTACCGGGAGAGCGGGCACCGCCTCATGCGCACGTACGAGCCCGGCGAGGACTGGTACTGGGACTACGTCTCGGAGCAGTCGTTCGAGGGGCCGGACCTCGCCCCGCCGATCGCGCACCCCGAGGACCAGACGACGCCCGGTCCCGCCCAGCGCGTCCCCGAGAACTGGCGAGAGCTCATCCACTGACCGCTTCCGCCGAGAAGTGAGTTCACGCCCCTGATCCGCGCGGATCAGGGGCTG
>NZ_JBHUAD010000086.1:0-15076 GCF_042789955.1 Oerskovia sp. NPDC056781 | reverse complement strand
GTATAAGAGACAGACCCAGAGGTTGCGGGGCCCTTCGTCACCAGCAGAGCTGCTGGACGTCAGCCCGTGATCAGAAGATCAGGAGACGACCACGGCGAGGATGTCGCGCGCGGAGAGCACCAGGTACTCCTGGCCCCCGTACTTGACCTCGGTGCCGCCGTACTTGCTGTAGATGACCTTGTCGCCGACGACGACGTCCAGCGGGACGCGGTTGCCGTTGTCGTCGATACGACCCGGACCAACGGCCAGGACCTCGCCCTCCTGGGGCTTCTCCTTGGCGGTGTCCGGAATGACCAGGCCGGATGCGGTCGTGGTCTCGGCCTCGAGGGCCTTCACGACGATCCGGTCCTCGAGCGGCTTGATGGGGACCGACACGTCGGACCTCCGTTTCGCTGTGAGAACTGCAACGGGTAGGTGTCGAGCGCTGCCTGCCGTCCGTCGTCGCGGGTGCCGGACCGGCGGGTGTCGCTCTTGTCGCCCTCACCCGGGGGTGTGGACGACCTACGCTCAATCTAGGTCCGCATTAGCACTCGGTCAAGGCGAGTGCCAACGGGCACCGGGCGTGGAAAGATCGACGCATGGACGCGTCGGCACTGACCAAGCTGCTCAGCCCGGCGGGATGGTCGCTCCTCAGCGCGCTCCCGCCCTACGACGAGCGCCAGGCCATGGTGCTCGCGACCGGCCTGCGCGCCCAGGGCGTCGACCCCGAGCTCGCCGCGGCGGCCCTCACCCAGTCCCGCCTGCGCGCCAAGGCGCACGTCAAGTTCGACGCGTTCGCCGACGGCATGCTCTTCACCCAGGACGGCCTCGAGCAGGCGACCCGGCTCGTGGTCGCGGCCCACCACGCGCGGCGCTACCACGCGGCGGGGGTCACCAAGGTGGCCGACCTGACGTGCGGCATCGGTGCGGACTCCATGACCTTCGCCGGAACCGGACTCCAGGTCCTCGCGACCGACATCGACGAGGTCACGGCCTCGATCGCGACGGTCAACCTGCGCCACTTCCCGGAGGCCGAGGTCCGCCACGCCGACGGCCTGAGCATCGACCTCGTCGCCGAGGGCGTCGACGGTGTCTTCGCCGACCCGGCCCGGCGCACGCGCTCGGGCACCCGTATCTTCGACCCGCGCTCGTACGCTCCCCCGCTCGACGACGTGTGGGCGCTGCGCTCGGTCGTGCCCGCGGTCGGGATCAAGGTCGGTCCTGGCATCCCGCACGCGGGCCTGCCCACCGACGCGGAGACCCAGTGGGTCTCGGTCGACGGCGACGTGGTCGAGGCCGCGCTGTGGTTCGGTCCACTGGCCCCCGACGGCCCCGGGCGCACGGCCCTCGTGCTGCGCACCACGACCGACGCGGACGGCAACCGCCGCACCGTGTCGCGCACCCTGCGCCACGACCAGGGCGACGACGAGCCCGTGCCGGACGTCGGCGCCGTCGGGCACTACCTGTACGAGCCCGACGGCGCGATCATCCGGGCCGGGCTCGTGGCCCACGCCGCCGCGGAGCTCGGCGGTCGGCTGCTGGACCGGACCATCGCGTACGTCACGACGGACCACCCCGCGCCGCGCGCAGCGGTCGGCAGCGCCGACCGCGCCGATGCGGCCACCGGGTACCGCGTCCTGGACGTCATGCCCTTCAGCCTCAAGAAGCTCAAGGCGTACCTGCGGGAGCGGGGCGTCGGGAGACTGACCATCAAGAAGCGGGGCACGGCCGTCGTGCCGGAGCAGCTCCGCAAGCAGCTCGACCTGCGCGGTACCGCGGAGGCGACCGTCGTCCTGACCCGGGTCGGCGGATCGCAGCAGGTCCTGGTCGTCGAGCCGTTGACCCGGCCCGACGGCACGAGCGTCCTCGACACCCCCGCACCTGGAGAAAGGGGCTGATCGGTGCACCTTCCCTTCGCCCGGTCCGAGCGCTCGTCCGTCGGCATCGAGTGGGAGCTCGCGCTCGTCGACAAGGACTCGGGCGACCTGCGCCAGGTCGCCCAGACCGTGCTCGACGCCGTCGAGCCCACCGACGGGACCCAGCACCCGCACATCCGCCAGGAGCTGCTCCTCAACACGGTCGAGGTCGTGAGCGGCGTGTGCCGCACGGTCGGCGACGCCGGCCGCGACCTCGAGGCCGCGATCGAGGAGATCCGCGTCCTGACCGACCCGCTGCGCGTCGAGCTCATGAGCGCGGGCACGCACCCGTTCGCGCGCTGGGCCCAGCAGAAGGTCACGGACAAGGAGCGCTACGCGACCCTCATCGACCGTACGCAGTGGTGGGGGCGGCAGATGCTCATCTACGGCGTGCACGTGCACGTCGGGATCGAGGACCGCGCCAAGGTGCTGCCCATCTCGCGCGCCATGCTCGGGTACTTCGCGCACCTGCAGTCGCTCTCGGCGTCGTCCCCGTTCTGGGGCGGCAAGGACACGGGCTACGCGTCGAACCGTGCGCTCATGTTCCAGCAGCTCCCGACCGCGGGCCTGGGCTTCCAGTTCGAGACGTGGGAGCAGCTCGAGGGCTACGTGGGCGACATGATGCACACGGGCGTGATCGACCAGTTCGACGAGGTCCGCTGGGACCTGCGGCCGTCCCCACGCTTCGGGACGCTCGAGACGCGCATCTGCGACGGCGCGACCAACCTGACCGAGGTCCTCGCGCTCGCCGCGCTCAACCACTGCCTGGTCGAGCACCTGTCGACGCTGCTCGACGAGGGCAAGGAGCTCCCCACGATCCCGGCGTGGTTCGCGCAGGAGAACAAGTGGCGCTCGGCGCGCTACGGCATGGACGCGATCATCATCCTCGACCGCGCGGGCAACGAGGAGCTCGTGACCGAGGCCGTGAGCAAGCTGCTCGTCGAGCTCGAACCGGTCGCCGCGCGCCTCGGGTGCCTCGCCGAGCTCGACGACGTGCGCCTCATCCTGCGCCGGGGCGCCTCCTACCAGCGGCAGCGGGCCGTGGCACGGCGCAACGGGGGCGAGCTCGACGCCGTCGTGCGGGCGCTCGTCGCGGAGATGCGGGCAGGCCGCCCGCTCTGACGTGCCCGACGGCGGAGCGCGAGCACCCCAGGTCGCCACGGCGCCCGCTCGGGTCCGCCCGACCGTGCCGGGGCTCCGGCCGTCCCGCCGCGCCCCGCGCGCCGGTCCGGAAATTGCGTTGCCCCTGCTGAGACCATGGGACGCATGGATCCTGCGGACTTCTACACGGGCATCGTCGCCGAGCTCTACGCTCCCCTGAAGTCGGGCTACGAGGACCCGGAGCGTTATGCGCGCTTCGTGCTCGACTCGGGCGAACCGGCCCTCGAGCTGGGCTGCGGCGACGGGGACCCGCTCCTGGTCCTGCGCTCGCTGGGCCTGGACGTCGAGGGGGTGGACTCGTCGGCCGACATGCTCGAGCGCTGCCGCGAGCTCGCGGCCGTCCAAGGGCTCGACGTGACGCTCCACCACCAGCGCATGGAGTCCCTCGACCTTCCGCACACGTACCGCTCGGTCTTCCTCGCGGGGCCCACGTTCTGCCTCCTGCCCGACGACGACACGGCCCTCGCGGCGCTACGCGGCATCCGGTCCCACCTGACCGACGACGGGACCGCCCTGGTCCCGCTGTTCGTCCCGTCGCCCACTCCCCCCGACGCGGTGGGCGTCTCCCGCGAGACGACGCGAGAGGACGGCGCCGTCCTGCGGGTCGCGGTCGTGGCCGAGGAGCGCGACGAGGGCACGCGGACCCAGCGCAGCGCGCTGCGCTACGAGCGGGTCCTCGACGGCGCGAGCACGGTCGAGGAGCGGCTCTGGACGATCCACTGGTACACGCAGGACGGGTTCCGGGCGCTCGCCACGGCGGCGGGCCTGGAGACGGTCGCCGTCCAGGACGAGGACGGGCACCACGCCGCGACGGACGCCGACGAGTTCACGTTCCTGCTGCGCCCGGCCCGCTGAGGCGCGGCACGCGTCAGCGGGCAGCGCGACGAGAACGGGAACGGGGTCGTCATCGAGGAGATGGCGACCTCGATCCCGTTCTCGTCGGGGGCAGGTCCCGGCTCAGACCGAGACGGTCGTGAGCGGCATCGAGGAGTCGACGGGGATGTCCAGGCCCGACGGCGCCACACCGGCCCGTACGACGGCGGACCCGAGCGCGGCGATCATCGCGCCGTTGTCGGTGCAGTAGCGGATCGGCGGGATGCGCAGGTCGATGCCGGCCTCGGCGCAGCGCTCTGCGGCCATGTCGCGCAGCTGGGAGTTCGCGCTGAAGCCTCCGCCGACCACGAGGGTCTCGACGCCGTGCCGCTGGCAGGCCGCGATGGTCTTGGCCGTGAGGACGTCGGCGACGGCCTCGGCGAACGAGGCCGCGACGTCGTTGAGGGGCACCTCGAGGCCGCCGTCGACCCGGGCCTCGACCCACCGCGCCACCGCGGTCTTGAGCCCTGAGAACGAGAAGTCGTACGCGTGCTTCTCCTGGTCCTTGCGGGCCGTGAGGCCGCGCGGGAACCGGATCGCGGTCGGGTCGCCCTCGCGCGCGAGGCGGTCGATGTGCGGGCCGCCCGGGTACGGCAGGCCGAGGAGGCGGCCGACCTTGTCGAAGGCCTCGCCCGCGGCGTCGTCGAGCGTCGAGCCGAGCTCGGTCACGTCCGTCGCGATGTCGTCGACCAGGAGCAGCGACGAGTGCCCGCCCGAGACTACGAGCGCCATGACGCGCTCGGGGAACTCGCCGTGGACGAGCTCGTCCACGGCGGCGTGGCCGATCACGTGGTTGACGCCGTAGAGCGGCTTGTTCAGGCCGATCGACAGGGCCTTGGCGGCCGAGGCGCCGATCGTGAGCGGGCCCACGAGGCCGGGCCCGGCCGTCACGGCGATCGCGTCGATCTCGGACAGGTCGACGTCGGCCTCGCCCAGCGCGCGCTGGATCGTGGGGATCATCGCCTCGAGGTGGGCGCGCGAGGCGACCTCGGGGATGATGCCGCCGTAGCGGGCGTGCTCGTCCATCGAGCTCGCGACCGCGTCGACGAGGAGCTCGCGTCCGCGCACGAGCGCGACGCCCGTCTCGTCGCAGGACGACTCGATCCCGAGGACCAGGGGCGCGCCGAGGGTGTCAGAGGAACCGCCAGAAACCATGGTTCCCAGGGTAGTCGCGTGGCGGCGGTCGTCGTGCGCGCCGCGACGCCGGCCCGGCGAGGCGGGGCCGTGACCAGCCCCCGGGGCGAGAGCGCCCGGGATCGGATGTGTCGCACGTCACGGCCTCGACCGGGAAGAGTGATTGATCCTTCAACTGTTGACCGAGGCATGAGCACCGAGACCTTCACCCCCATCGACGCCGCCTTCGACGACCTGCTCGAGATCGACGCCTCGACCGCCGACCTCCTGTTCCGCGAGGCTCGGACCGTGCACGCCTTCGAGGACGAGGCGGTGCCCGACGAGAAGATCCAGGCCGCCTACGACCTGGTCCGCTGGGGCCCGACCGCCATGAACACCGTGCCGCTGCGGCTCCTCGTGGTCCGCGACCCCGCGGCCCGTGCTCGTCTCGTCGAGCACATGGCCGACGGCAACAAGGCCAAGACCCTCGCCGCGCCGCTCACCATCGTCGCCGCGGCCGACACCAACTTCCACGAGTACCTCCCGGTCCTCGCCCCGCACATGGAGGGCGCCAAGGAGAACTTCGAGGCGGCCGGCGTCGAGACCCGCGTGGGCATGTCCCGCACGTCCGCGCTGATCCAGGTCGGCTACTTCATCGTGGGCCTGCGCGCTGCCGGTCTGCACGTCGGCCCCATGGGCGGGTTCGACGCCGCGGGCATCGACGCAGAGTTCTTCGGCGCGAACGGCTGGAAGTCGCTCGTGGTCATCAACGTCGGGACCCCGGCCGGCGAGGGCGCGACGTACCCGCGCCAGACTCGCCTCACGTTCGACCAGGCGTCGCAGACCCTCTGAGGTCGCAGCGCCGAAGGCGCTGAGCACCCCGGGCTCCGCGCGGCACGGCGTCACCCGTGCTCCGACGCCCCGCCCGCCCCGAACCGACCCGCAGACCCGTCCGGTCAGGCCCCCGTGGCCACCGGGCGGGTCTCGTCGTTCGACCACTGCGACCACGACCCCGCGTACAGCGCGGCGTCGACCCCGAGCGTCGCGAGGGCCGCGACCTCGTGCGCGGCCGTGACGCCCGAGCCGCAGTACACGCCGACCTGACTCGAGTCACCCTCGAGGCCCAGTCCCGCGAAGCGCTCGCGCAGACCCGCCTCGTCGAGGAAGCGCCCGTCGGGACCCAGGTTTCCGGTCGTCGGAGCGCTCACCGCGCCCGGCACGTGCCCCGCACGTGGGTCCACGGGCTCGACCTCGCCCCGGAAGCGTTCGCCCGCCCGGGCGTCCAGGAGCAGTCCGTCGCCCGACGCCGCCAGGTGCGCCGCGTCGTCGGGCGTGAGCGTGGGGAGCTCGCCCTGGGACAGCACGACGTCGCCCGGGACCGGCAGCACCTCGCCCGTGTCGAGGGCGAGGCCCGCGTCGGTCCATGCGCCCAGGCCACCGTCGAGCAGGCGGACGTCCGCGAGACCGGCCCAGCGCAGCAGCCACCAGGCGCGCGCGGCCGACGTGGCACCCACGGCGTCGTACGCGACCACGCGTGAGCCCGCGCGTACGCCCCAGCGACGAGCCGCCGCCTGGAGGTCGGCGAGGTCCGGCAGCGGGTGACGACCTCGCGCGGGCGACGGTGGCGCCGCGAGCTCGGTCTCGAGGTCCACGAACACCGCACCCGGCAGGTGCCCGGCGAGGTACTGCTCGTGGCCGTCGGTCACACCGAGCGCCCAGCGGACGTCGAGCAGGACCAGGTCCCCCGTGCCCGCGGCGAGCTCGTCGCGCAGTGCCCGCGCCGAGACGAGCACCGCGTCCCGAGCGCTCATGCGACGCCCGGCTCGTCGGGCAGAACGTCGTTCTCGCTGCCCGTAGGGACAGGCGCGGCGGAGTCGTCGGTCAGCTCGAGGCGCATGGTGTAGGCGTCGACGTCCTCGGGCTGGTAGTACCGCTTGCGGATACCGAGCTGCTCGAACCCGAACTTGCCGTACATGGCCAGCGCCGCGTCGTTGTCGACCGCGACCTCCAGCAGGACAGCGCTCGCACCGACCTGGCGAGAACGGTCGATCAGCGCCGTCAGGAGCACCGACCCGATGCCGAGGTGGTGGTACTGCGGGTCCACGCCGATCGTCATGACCTGCGTGACGTCACCGTCGAACCACAGCCCCGCGTAGCCCACGAGGTCCTGCGGACCGGCCGCGTAGATCCGGACGGGCTCGGCCGCGACGTACCAGCGGCCCAGCGCGCCGAGCTCCTCGGCCAGCATCCCGTACGTCCAGGCGCTCGGGCCGAACAGCTCCTGCTCCAGACGCACGACGCGCGGCAGGTCCGCCGCGCGCAGCGGCCGCAGCTTGACCTCGTAGTGCGCGCTCACGCCCCGCTCGCCTTCCGGTCCGCCGGGGGCGCGTCGGTCGCGCGCTTGCGGGCCGCGGGCTCCTGGACGTCGGGGCGGCGCAGGTACAGCGGCTCGGTGGGCTGCTCGTCGCCCGCGTCGCGTCGCGCGATCGCGAGCCGCGCCAGCACGACCGCGTCGGGAACGAGCGGGGCGTCCTCGGCGAGCGGCAGGTGGTCGGGGTAGAGCGCAGCCCCCTCGCCCACGACCACGGCGCCCTCCACCTGGTCGGCCAGCCCCGCGGCCGGACCCACGTCCGGTCCGGCGACGAGCTCGACCACCGGCGTCGCGTGCGGACCCTCGTGCGCCACGACGCGGTAGCGCGCCCAGTAGACCTCACGCCGACGCGCGTCGGCCGTCGCGAGGACCTCCTCGCCCGTGGTCAGCCCCAGGTCGCTCACGGCCTGCGCCGCGATCGCGTCGAGCCCCGAGACGCCGAACGCCGGGATGCCGAGCGACAGCGCGAGCGTGCGCGCCGTGACCAGCCCGACCCGCAGGCCCGTGAAGGGAGCGGGCCCGGTGCCCGCGACGACCGCCGTCAGCGCGGTGCGGTCCACCCCGGCCTCGGCGAGCACCTCGCTGATCAGCGGGGCCAGGGTCTCGGCGTGCCGACGGCGCTCGTCCGCCGAGCGCACAGCGAGCCGTTCACCGCCGTCCCCGACGAGGGCGACCGCGACGGCGGCTGACGTATCGAGCGCGAGAACTGCCACGGTCCCAGCCTACTTTTCCGCGGACCGGTTCGTGGCCAGGTCCTGGGCCGAGCCTCCGGCGGCCGGGTCCGCCGCGGCGTGCTCCGCAGCGGCCTCGACCGCCGCACGCAGCCCGTCGGCGAGACGGGCGACCTCGGCCCACCGGTCGCCCAGGGCTCGCACGGTCACGTGCCGGACGCCGGCCTCGGGCGACTCGGGCTCGTCGTCCGGGTCGTCGGTCTCGCCGGGCCTGGACGTCCCGGCCGTGGCAGACGTGTCGACGCCGCCCCGCGGACGCTCGATCGTGATCTCCAGGCGGTCCTCCGCGAGCGACTCCACGAGGTCCTGCCCCCACTCGACGACCGTGACCGACTCGTCGAGGCTCGCATCGAGGTCGAGGGCCTCGACCTCGTCGAGCGAGCCGAGCCGGTAGGCGTCGACGTGGACCAGGTACGGGCCGTCCGCGAGCGGCGGGTGGACCCGCGCGATGATGAAGGTCGGCGACGCGACCTGGCCGCGCACCCCCAGCCCCGTCCCGATGCCCTGGGTCAGGGTCGTCTTGCCCGCGCCCAGGTCGCCCGTGAGCATCACGAGGTCGCCCGCGCGCAGCTCGCGCGCCAGGGCCAGACCGAACGCGCGGGTCGCGTCCGCGTCGGGCAGGTCGAAGGTCAGATCGGTCATGACAGCCACTCCTGGTCGTCGTGCGTGCGGTCACGCAGCGTGTGGTCCTGTGCGCGGTCCGCCCGCGCCGGGGCGGGCCGCCCGAGGGGGGCGTCACCGCCCGAGGTGAGCTCCGCCGTCGGGCCCGGGGCGCTGCCGTCCCGGTAGACGCGCGGGACGCGCGCGCCCAGGCGCGTCGTGATCTCGTAGCTGATGGTCCCGGCGGCCAGCGCCCAGTCCTCCGCGGTCGGGGCGCCTCCGCGCGCGAGGCCCGCGCCGGGACCGAAGAGCGTCACGACGTCGCCCGCCTGCTCCGCGGCGTACGGGCCCAGGTCCAGCACGAACTGGTCCATGCACACCCGCCCCGCGACGTGCAGCACGCGGCCCGTGCCGTCGATCCCGCCCGCCTCGTCGACCGGGCCGCCGACCAGCACCGGCCCCCCCGGACGGTCGGGCAGGGCGCCCGACGCGTGCCGCGGGATGCCGTCCGCGTACCCCAGGGGCACCACACCGAGGACCGTCGCCTGCGACGTCGTGTAGGCGTGCGCGTACGACACGCCCTGGCCCTCCGGGACGCGCTTGACCGTCGCGAGCTCGGCCTCGAGCGTCATGGCCGGGATCAGACCGAAGTCGTCAGGCGTCCCGAGCTGCGGGACCGGCGACAGGCCGTAGACCGCGAGACCCGGACGCACGAGGTCGTAGTGCACGCTCGGGTTCGTCAGGGTCGCCGCGGAGTTCGCGAGGTGGCGCACCTCGAACCGGGCGCCCGCGCCCTCGGCCGTGCGGACCGCCTCGTCGAAGACCTCGACCTGGTGCAGGACGGTCGGGTGCTCCGGCTCGTCCGCGAACGCGAAGTGCGACCAGATCCCGACGACGCTCAGCACGCCCTCCGACTCGGCCCGCCGCGCCGCGTCGAGCGCTGCCGGGAGCTGGTCCGGCATGATCCCGTTGCGTCCCAGGCCCGTGTCGATCTTGAGGTGCACGCGGGCCGGGCGCCCGGCCGCACGGGCCGCGTCGGCGACCTCCTCGACGGCCCACACCGAGGCGACCGAGACGTCGATCTCGGCCTCGACCAGAGCCCGGAGCGGAGCGCCCGGCGCGTAGAGCCACGTGAGGACCCGCGCCTGGTCCGGTCCGATGCCCGCGGCACGCAGCGCGAGCGCCTCGGAGACCTGGGCCGTGCCGAGCCACGTCGCGCCGCCCGCGAGCGCCGCGCGGGCGCTCGGCAGCAGACCGTGACCGTACGCGTCGGCCTTGACGACGGCCATGACCTGCGCGGTGCTCGCGCGGGACGCGAGCGCCTCGACGTTCGAGCGGATCGCGCCCAGGTCGATCACCGCACGCGCAGGGAAGTAGTCGGCGGGGTGCGGGGTACCGGCCGCCGTGAGTGGGGTGAAGTCGTCCGCGGATCCGTGCCTGGGGTCGCTGAAGGGGCTCACGGTCACCGATTCTCTCACCGGTTCCTTCACCCGCCTGCGGTGGCACGCGCCGAGGTGACGTAGGCACCCGCCGAAGGTGACGTACCTGCCCGCCGACGGTGACGCGCGCACCCGCCGAAGGTGACGTACCTGCCCGCCGACGGTGACGCCGTCGGGGCTAGGACCACTCCTGCAGGGGGCGGGTCGTCTCGAACCGCCGCTGCTTCCCGCTGAGCGGGTCGACGAACTCGATCGAGCGCGAGACGAGCTGGAGCGGGCGGCTGAAGTCGTCGGGGCGCACGTCGTAGAACGTCGGGTAGAAGTTGTCGTGCAGGATCGGCAGACCGAGCGAGTTCATGTGCAGCCGGAGCTGGTGGGTCTTGCCGGTGTGCGGCGTCAGGCGGTAGAGGCCGAGCGTGCTGGGTTCTCCCTGAGCCGACCCGGCCGCGACCTCCCGGGTGTCCACGAGCTCGACGAGGCTCTCGGAGTTCGGCTCGCCCGGCACCTCGAAGGCACGCATGACGCCGCGCTCCTTGTGGATGCGGCTGCGCACGACGCGCGGCAGGTCGAGCGTCGGGTCGACGCCCGCGACGGCCTCGTAGACCTTGGTCACGCGCCGCTCGGCGAAGAGCGTCTGGTACGGGCCGCGGACCTCGGGTCGTACGGTCAGCACGAGGACCCCGCCGGTCACGCGGTCGAGGCGGTGGGCGGGCGAGAGCTCGGGCAGCTCCAGGTCCCGGCGCAGGCGCACGAGCGCCGACTCCGCGATGAACGCCCCTCGCGGGATGCTCGCGAGGAAGTGCGGCTTGTCGACGACGACCAGGTCGTCGTCCTGGTACAGGATCTCGATCTCGAAAGGTACGCGCGTCTCGACGGGTGGGTCCCGGTAGAGGAACACGCGCGCGTGCTGCGCGTAAGCGGTCTCCGCGGTCACCGGCCGCCCCAGGTGGTCGACGACCTCGCCTGCGGCGACCTTCTCGCGCAGGCGCGGCTCGTCGTCGGGGAAGCGGTGGACCAGGTGATCGAGGACGGTCTCCCAGCGGGGCGACCCCTCGCTGCCGTCGCCGTTCTCCGGCAGGACGACGCGCGTCGCGTTGAGCCCGTCCCGCACGGGCAGCGGCTGGAACGGGATCCGACGGCGGCGCGGCGGGACGTGGGGGGTCGTCGGGGTGGGCACGGCCACCACGGTAGCCGTTGCCCGCAAAGCGTCCGCGCCGGGTGGGGCCGGCGCTCAGGGATGCACGACGACGTCGGCCCGGTCCCGCGTCGAGGCCACCAGCCGGGCGTTGGTCTCGTCGGAGCCGAGCACCCAGTCGCGCGCGGCGGCGGGCGACCTGCCGTGACGGACGTGACGGGCCACGAGCCGCTCGATCCGGGTCTCGTCGGGAAGCTCCACGAACCACACCTCGTCGAGGAGTCCGCGTACCGCGTCCCAGCGCCCCTCGTCGTGGCCCTCGCCGAGCAGCAGGTAGTTGCCCTCGGTCAGCACGAGCTCGACGTCGGGCGCGACGGGGATCGACCCGGCGACGGGGTCCTCGAGATCCCGGTCGAACGCCGGGGCGTAGACCGTGACTCCCGGGTGCGGCGACCGGAGCCGTTCGAGGAGCGCCACGTAGCCGTGCGCGTCGAACGTGTCCGGCGCGCCCTTCCGGTCGCGGCGCCGCAGTCGCCCGAGCTCGGCGTCGGCGAGGTGGAACCCGTCCATCGGCACGACGACGGCGCGCACCGCGGCGCCCTCGGAGACCGGGTGGGCGAGCGACGCGAGGACCTCGCCGGAGAGCGTCGACTTGCCGGCTCCCGGCGCACCCACGATCCCGACGAGCACCCGCGTGGGACCGCCCGTCCCCTGCTCGCGCCGGGCCGTGTCGACGAGTGATCGGCACCGCGCCACGAGGTCCGCCGTGACGTCACCCTCGACCAGGACCTGGCCACCCTCGATCTGCACGCGTCACCCTCGGTCTCTCGTCTCGTCACCCTCGGCGGGCAGGCGCGTCACCCTCGGCAAGGTTGCGCGTCACCCTCGGCGGAGCAGGTTCGCGAGCACTCCCGGCAGCGCCTCGGCCACGTCCAGGGCCGCGACCGGCCCACCGGGGTTCGCCCCGGCGCCCGCCCACCCGTGGACCGTAGCAGCCGCAGCAGCGAGCTCTGCCGCCAGCCCGGGCTCCTGCACCACGCGCTCGCCGTACGCCGCCAGCAGGGCACCCAGAAGGCCCGTGAGGACGTCTCCTGCCCCGGCCGTCGCGAGCCACGAGGGTCCGTCGGCCTGCGACCACGTCCCGTCCGGGCCGACGACCACCGTCGCCGCACCCTTGAGCAGCACGGTCGCGCCCGTGAGGTCGTGCGCCCTGCGCGCCCAGCGCAACGGCTCCGCCTCGACCTCCTGGCGGTCGACGTCCTCGCCCCGCGCGCTCAGAAGGGTCGCGAGCTCCCCCGCGTGCGGCGTCAGGACGACCGACGGCGGGCAACGGTCCGGGAGCGACGACAGGGCTCCGGCGTCGACCACCGCGGGGACCCTCGGTCCGGTGACGTCCTCGGAGAGCAGCCCGCACGCGACCGCGAGCGCGTACCGGATCCGTTCGTGCTGCCCGCCATCCGCGCTCCGCCCGCCGCCCCCGTCCCCGCCGCCTTCCCGCGCGGTCGGCCGCTCCTCGGCCGCCGGGACCCCCGAACCGAGCGCCCAGGCCTGCACCCTGCCCTCCGCCGGCACTGCCTCGGGGCGCGCCGAGACGACGACGTGAGCGACGTCGTCGGGCCCGCGGTAGCGCACCATGCCCGCGCCCGCGCGGACCGCCGCCGTCACGGCCAGGACCGCGGCCCCCGGGAACGTGGGCGTGCCCGCGACGACGCCCAGGACACCGCGCGTGTACTTCTGGTCCGTCGGCCCCGGGACGGGCCACAGCCGGGCGACGTCCGCGCGCTCGAGGCGCCGCACCCGCGGTCCCGCCGCGCCGCCCACGTCCGCCAGCCCGACGTCGACGAGCGTCACGGCCCCGGCGAGATGCGTCGCCGGGGGCAGCAGCAGACCGGGCTTGAGCGCGCCGAACGTGACCGTCCGGTCGGCGCTCAGGACGGGCCCGGGGACCGAGCCGTCGTCGACGCCGATGCCGCTCGGGGCGTCCACCGCGACGACCCAGGGGCCCGACCCGGACCCGGCGCGGCCCGGAGACCGCCGCGACCGCTCGCCCGCGAGCGCCGTGACCAGCTCCCCGGCCACGCCTCGCAGAGCCCCGGTCGCACCGATCCCGACGAGTCCGTCGACGACCACGTCGGCCCCGAGGACCGAGTCGACGACCTGCGACCAGGGCGCGCGCCCTCCCGCGAGGTCGATCACCCGCCCGCCCGCGCGACGCAGCGCGGCCGACCCCTCGGCGTGCGGATGCTCGCTCGTGCACACCGCCTCGACCGCGACGCCGCGCCGGGCCAGGTACGCCCCCGCGAACAGCGCGTCGCCACCGTTGTTGCCTGACCCCACGAGGAGCACCGCCCGTCGGCCGGTCACGCGCCGAGGCCGCGCGGCGCCGTCGGGCGTCCTCCCGCGCGGGTCTCGCCGAAGGTCCTGCGCCACGACCGTAGCGAGCGCGAACGCAGCGCGCTCCATGAGCGGGACCCCGCGGGCGAGCAGCGGCTCCTCGGCGGCACGGACCTGGGCGGCGGTGAACGCTTCGATCATGGGCCCATCCTGCCCCGCTGCCACGCTCCCCGCCGGGCCACCGTCGCACCCGGCGCGACGCACCCCCGACCCGCCGGGCTAGATTGGCGACCATGCGATTCGGACTCTTCATCCCGCAAGGCTGGCGTCAGGACCTCGTCGGCATCGACCCTTCCGAGCAGTGGGAGACCATGCGCTCCCTCGCGCGCCACGCGGACACCGCGCTGGCCGGCGAGCGCCTCCCGGGCGCGCGCCACGCGTGGGAGTCGGCGTGGGTCTACGACCACTTCCACACCGTGCCCGAACCCACGGGCGAGGCCACGCACGAGGCGTGGACGCTCATGGCCGCGTTCGCCGCCTCGACCGAGCGCGTGCGCCTGGGCCAGATGTGCACGTGCATCGCGTACCGCAACCCCGCCTACCTCGCGAAGGTCGCGGCGACCGTCGACATCGTGAGCGGTGGCCGCACCGAGATGGGCATCGGCGCCGGCTGGTACGAGCACGAGTGGCGTGCGTACGGCTACGGCTTCCCGGGAGCCGGTGCGCGCCTGGGGGCGCTCGACGAGGGCGTGCAGGTCATGGAGCAGATGTGGCGCACGGGCTCGGCGACGCTCGACGGCACGTACTTCCAGGTCGACGGCGCGCTGTGCCACCCGCAGCCGCTCCAGGTCCTCGACGGCGTGGGACCGGAGGGCGCCAGCGCACCGAGCATCCCGCTGTGGATCGCGGGCGGCGGCGAGAAGAAGACGCTGCGCATCGCGGCCCAGCACGCGCAGTACACGAACTTCGACGGCCGGCTCGAGGGTTTCACGCACAAGTCGGAGGTGCTGCGCGGGCACTGCGAGGCGATCGGGCGCCCGTTCGACGAGATCACGCGCTCGTCCAACTACAACGTGGTGATCGGGGCCACCGAGGCCGACGTCGAGGACCGCCTGCGGTGGATCGGCGAGCACTACGCCAAGACCGTCCCGGCGAAGGCCGAGGAGACCGTGGCCGACTTCCGCTCGGGACCGCTCGTCGGCACGCCCGAGCAGATCGTCGAGAACCTGCAGAAGCTCGAGGGCGCGGGCATGACGTACGCGATCACGTACTTCGCCGAGGCCGCGTACGACCGCACCGGCATCGAGCTGTTCGAGCGCGAGGTGATCCCGGCCCTGCAGGGCTGAACCGCCCCCGGGCCTGTCCCGGCGGGCGGTCCCGGTGCCGAGCATGCGGTCGGCGTTCGTCTCGACGCGGTGCGCGAC
>NZ_JBHUAD010000085.1:0-15335 GCF_042789955.1 Oerskovia sp. NPDC056781 | reverse complement strand
CACCACCCACAACAACAAAATACTAATACAGGTCACGGCGAGCTCGGGGACTCCACGACGATCGTGCCGTCGATGATGTCCTTGCGGAGCTGGTCGATCTCGTCCTTGAGCTCCTGAGGAACCTTCGAGTCGAAGTCGTGGTACGGCGCGATGTCCACGCCGCCGTTCTCGAGCGTGCCCACGTAGGGCTCGTTGGAGAACTCGTCCTCGGAGGCCGCCGTGATGACGTCCTCGACGCCCGCGCCGATCTCCTTGAGCACCGAGGTCAGGATGAGGTCGCCGCTGTCGGGGTTGGTCTCGAAGCCGTCCGCGTCGACCCAGATGACCGACACGTCGGTCGCGTCCTTGGCGGCGGCGAGCGTGCCGACGCCGACCGGACCGGCGACGGGCATGATGATGTCCGCACCCTGGTCGATGAAGGTCTGGGTCAGCTGCTGGCCCTGGGACTGGTCCTCGAAGCCACCGGCGAACGAGCCGTTCTGGCTGTCCTTGTTCCAGCCGAGCGTCTTGACGTCGGTGCCGTGCGTCTCGTTGTAGTTCGCGACGCCGTCGACGAAGCCGTCCATGAAGATCGTCACGGACGGGATCTGCAGGCCACCGTAGGTCGCGACGGTGCCGGTCTTGCTCATGCCCGCGGCGAGGTAGCCCGCGAGGAACGAGGCCTGGGCGGTGTCGAAGCTGATCGGCTTGACGTTGTCGAGCTCGATCGTGTTGCCGTCAGCGTCCTGCGCCGTCGAGTCGACGATCGCGAAGTCGACGTCCGGGTTGGCCTGGGCGGCGTCGCCCGTGGCCGTCGCGAGGAGGAAGCCGACCGTCACGATGACGTTGCAGTTCTCGGAGACCAGGTTGTCGATGTTCGGAGCGAAGTTCGACTCCTCCTTCGACTCGGCCGTGGCGGTCTGGATGCCCAGGTTCTTCTCGGCAGCCTTGAGGCCGTTGAAGCCCGACTCGTTGAAGGACTTGTCGTCGAAGCCGCCCGCGTCGGACACCATGCACGCCTTGAAGCTCGACTCCGAGCCCCCGGCCGTGCCCGTGGCGCCGCCCTCTTCGGGTGCGCTCCCACATGCAGCCAGCGCCAGCGCGGCGACGGCCGCGAGCGCTGTCATCTGCGTTGCTCTCTTCACCATGAGCTCCGTTCGATCTCGTCGATGGCCCCCGGGAGAAAACCGAGACCTGCCCGCGCGTCGTTGCACGGGTAGGTCACGGGGTCCGTCGGCCTGTATTGATCGAACACTAGCCACGTCCGGGGACGTCGGACGTTACTTGCGGGTAACGCGGACGCTTCGTTATGGAAGCGTCATCTGACGTCTCAGCCGTGACCGTTCGCGTTCCAGCGGTCGGACACTTGGTTGCACAGGGCAACGTTTCGAGCATCGACCGACGTGCCGTCCGCTCAGCCCAGCGCGACCCGCGCGAGCAGGCGGACCCCCGCGCCGATCGCCGCCTCGTCCACCCGCAGGTCGCCCTGGTGGATGTCGTACGACCGCCCGCCGGGCGTCCGGGTGCCCAGCCGGGCCATCGCGCCGGAGACCTTGGTCAGGTACCAGGCGAAGTCCTCGCCTCCGAGCGACTGCTCCGTGAGGAGCACCGACGCGGGCCCCAGCACGTCGCGCGCCGCGGCCTCGAGCGAGGCCGTGCAGTCCTCGGCGTTCTCGACCGGCGGCACCCCGCGGGTGTGGTTGACCGTCACCTCGACCTCGTAGGGCGCGACGACCTGCTCGACCGCGTCGTGCAGGACCTGCCCCGCGAACTCCCAGGCCCGCACGTCGAGGCAGCGCAGCGTCCCGCGGACCGTCCCGGTGCTGGGGATCGCGTTGTGCGCCGAACCGGCGTGCACCGCGCCCCACGTGAGATTGACCCCCGAACGGGGGTCGAGACGACGACCGAGCACCGCGGGGACCTGCGTGATGACCTGGCCGAGCGCGTAGACCACGTCGCCCGTCAGGTGCGGGCGGGACGTGTGCCCGCCGGGCGAGGTGATGGTCACGGAGACCTCGTCGGACGCCGAGGTGATGGGACCGATGCGCGTGCCGATCTGCCCCGCGTCGACCTTGGGGTCGCAGTGGACGGCATAGATCTCCTCGACCCCGTCGAGGCCGCCCGCGGCGATCACGTCGAGCGAGCCGCCGGGCTGGACCTCCTCCGCCGGCTGGAACACGAGCCGGACAGGACGGGGCAGCTCGCCCCGCTCGGCGAGCGCGGCGAGGACCAGGCCCGCCCCCAGCACGACGGTGGCGTGCACGTCGTGCCCGCACGCGTGCGCGACGCCGGGGGTGGTCGAGGCCCACGGGAGCTCGCACCGGTCCTGGACCGGGAGCGCGTCGATGTCGGCGCGCAGCGCGACCCGCCCGAGCACGGCACCGTCCGGGCCCTCCGAGCCGCCGATGTCGCACACGAGCCCGGTACCCGGCAGGAGCCGGGGCTCGAGCCCCGCCGCGCGCAGCCGGTCGGCGATCAGGGCCGTGGTGCGGGTCTCGGTGCGCGAGACCTCGGGGTGCGCGTGGATGTCGCGCCGGATCGCGACGAGCTCGTCCTCGAAGGTCGAGGCCAGGTCGACGACCGTGTCCCCGGTCGCCGTGCGCGCCAGGAGGTGCGTCGACGAGGGCCGGGCCCCCGTCCGGGCACGGTCCGACGGGGTGCTGTTCTCGGTGCTCTCCTCAGGACTGCTCACCAGCCGAGACTATCCCCGGCCCCGTCGGCGCGGGCGACCGTGCCACGCACCGGGACGGTACGGGCACGGTGAGGGCGAGCGGCGCCGTCGGGCCGCGGCCTCCCCTGCCCGACGGCGTCCCGCCCCCCCCCCGAGCGTCCGCTGAGCCCCTGCGCGTCGCGTCAGAGGAGCTCGTCCAGGCCGCGCTCGCGCACGAGGTCGACCATGGCCTTGACCTGCTGCGCGCGGGCACGCGTGGTGACCAGGAGCGCGTCGGGGGTGTCGACGACCACGACGTCGTCGAGCCCGAGGATCGTGACGACCCGGTCGCTCGCCGGGACGACGACCGACCCCGCGCTCTCGCGGCGCACGACCCGGTCGGTGTCGCCGAGCACCTTGGAGCCCGACTCGTCGGCCGAGGGCAGCAGCGCGGCCAACGAGTTGAAGTCGCCGATGTCGTCCCACCCGAAGTTCCCCGGGACCACCGCGACCCCGCCCACGGCCGCGACCGGCTCGGCGACCGCGTGGTCGATCGCGATCTTCTCCAGCCCGGGCCAGACCTCCGCCAGGACACGGTCCCGGTCCGGGGTGTCCCACGCCGCGGCCACCGTGCGCAGACCGTCGTGCAGCTCGGGGCGCTGGTCCGCGAGATGCCCGAGCAGCACCGAGGTGCGCGTGATGAACATGCCCGCGTTCCAGCGGTACTCCCCCGACCGGACGTAGCGCTGGGCCGTCACCGCGTCCGGCTTCTCCGTGAACCCCTGCGCGTGCAGGGCCGTGGGGGCACCGGCGAGATCCAGGGAGGCGCCGCTCCGGACGTAGCCGAAGGCCGTCGACGGCCGCGACGCCGCGATCCCGACGGTGACGACGTAGCCCGCCCGGGCAGCCTCGACCCCCTCCCGGACCGCCTGCTCGAACGCCGCCTGACCGGTGATGACCTGGTCCGCCGCGAACGAGCCGATCACCACGTCACCATGGCGGTGCTCGAGCACCGCAGCGGCGAGCCCGATCGCCGCCATCGAGTCGCGGGGCGAGGGCTCCGCGAGCAAGGCGTCGTCGCGCAGGCCCGGGAGCTGGGTGCGCGCCGAGGCGACGTGCTGACGACCGGTCACCAGGACGATGCCGTCCTGGCCGGCGAGGGGCGCGAGCCGGTCGACCGTGGCCTGCAGCAGCGACCTCCCGGCCCCCGTCAGGTCGAGCAGGAACTTCGGGTTGCCGCGGCGCGAGAGCGGCCACAGCCGCGTCCCGGCGCCTCCTGCGGGGATCACGGCGTAGAAACCGGGGATCGCCGGGGTCACCGGGGCGGACCCGTCCGGCGACGAGTCAGGGCTGGGCGCGGGGACGGGGAGCGTCGACATCCTCGAAGCATAGTGACCGACGCGTGACCGACGCGTGACCGGGCGCCCGAGGACACCCCGCGGACGGGCGTCCGCGGGTCATCGGGAGCCGTGTGGAATGGGTCACAAACAGGGGTGACCGGGCCGCTGGGAACGCACCACGGTCCGCACCACGATGCCGGTATCACTATGGTGGAACCCCAGAGACGGATATCGGCGGACTCCGGCGAGCCGTGGATCTGCCGCTCCTACCGACTCGCCAGAGCCTCGGCGCGGAGCGGTCGTGAACGGCCACCGGCGGACGACGTCGTCCAGCTCGATATCTCACCCCTGAACTCGCCACAGGAGGCCCCTAAGTGCCCAGTGCACCTGCTGGCACGCTGTACCGCGGCCGTGAAGGCATGTGGTCGTGGGTCGCGCATCGCGTGACCGGCGTGCTCATCTTCTTCTTCCTCCTCGTGCACGTGCTGGACACAGCGCTTGTACGAGTCTCGCCCGAGGCGTACGACGCCGTGATCGGCACCTACAAGACCGTGATCATGGGACTCGGAGAGGCCGGCCTCGTGGCCGCCATCGTGTTCCACGCCTTCAACGGTGTCCGGATCATCCTCGTCGACTTCTGGGCCAAGGGGCCCAAGTACCAGCGCACCATGCTCTGGGTCGTCGTCGGCCTGTTCGCGGTGACGATGGCGGGCTTCCTGCCGCGCCACCTCATGAACGTCTTCGGAGGTGGGCACTGATGAGCACCACGAGCACCAGCTCTCCCCTCGCGGCCCCCCGCGACCCGTACAAGCGCCAGAAGTCCACGCGCTCCAACTACGAGCTGTACAGCTGGGTCTTCATGCGCGCCTCGGGCGTCGTGCTGATCGTCCTGATCTTCGGGCACCTCTTCGTCAACCTCATGGTCGGCGAGGGCGTCCACGCGATCGACTTCGGCTTCGTCGCCGGCAAGTGGGCCTCGCCGTTCTGGCAGGTCTGGGACCTGCTGATGCTGTGGCTCGCGATGATCCACGGCACCAACGGCGTGCGCACGATCATCAACGACTACGCGCAGCGGGACGGCACGCGCCTCGTGCTCAAGCTCGCGCTGTACCTCGCGTTCGTGGTCGTCACCGTGCTCGGCACGCTCGTGGTCTTCACGTTCGACCCGTGCCCCCCGAACGCCCTGGACTACCAGCTCCCGTCGTTCTGCCCCGCCTGACGGCCCTGCCGACCGACGGTCCCCCAGCCGCCGGCCGACAGCCCCGTCCCCTTTCCCACTCGTCACAGGAGGCATCGACACCGATGCAAACCCATCAGTACGACGTCGTCATCGTCGGAGCAGGCGGCGCCGGCATGCGCGCGGCACTGGAGTCGTCCGGCAAGGTCCGCACGGCGGTCATCTCGAAGCTCTACCCCACCCGGTCCCACACCGGCGCGGCGCAGGGCGGCATGTGCGCCGCCCTCGCGAACGTCGAGGAGGACAACTGGGAGTGGCACACGTTCGACACGGTCAAGGGCGGCGACTACCTCGTCGACCAGGACGCCGCCGAGATCATGGCCAAGGAGGCCATCGACGCGGTGCTCGACCTCGAGCGCATGGGCCTGCCGTTCAACCGCACCCCCGAGGGCAAGATCGACCAGCGCCGCTTCGGCGGGCACACCCGAAACCACGGTGAGGCCGCGGTCCGCCGCTCGTGCTACGCCGCGGACCGTACGGGTCACATGATCCTCCAGACGCTCTACCAGAACTGCGTCAAGCAGAACGTCGAGTTCTTCAACGAGTTCTACGTCCTGGACCTCATCACGGACCACGACCTCGCGGCCGAGGACGTGCCCGACGGCGAGCAGGTCAACGCGACGGGCGTCGTCGCCTACGACCTCGCGACGGGCGAGATCCACGTCTTCCAGGCCAAGGCGATCATCTTCGCCACGGGCGGCGCGGGCAAGATCTTCAAGACGACGTCGAACGCGCACACCCTCACCGGTGACGGCATGGCGCTCGCCTACCGCCGCGGTCTCCCGCTCGAGGACATGGAGTTCTTCCAGTTCCACCCGACGGGCCTCGCGGGACTCGGCATCCTCCTGTCGGAGGCGGCCCGTGGTGAGGGCGGCATCCTGCGCAACGGCGAGGGTGAGCGCTTCATGGAGCGCTACGCCCCGACCATCAAGGACCTCGCGCCGCGCGACATCGTCGCCCGCTCGATGGCGAACGAGGTCCGCGAGGGCCGCGGCGCCGGGCCGAACAAGGACTACGTCCTGCTCGACCTCACGCACCTCGAGCCCGCGCACATCGACGCCAAGCTGCCGGACATCACGGAGTTCGCGCGCACCTACCTCGGCATCGAGCCCTACACCGAGCCGGTCCCCGTGTACCCCACGGCGCACTACGCCATGGGCGGCATCCCGACCAACGTCGGCGGCGAGGTGCTGCGTGACGGCCACAACGTCGTCCGCGGCCTGTACGCGGCCGGCGAGGTCGCGTGCGTCTCTGTCCACGGGTCCAACCGCCTGGGCACCAACTCGCTCCTCGACATCAACGTGTTCGGCAAGCGCGCCGGTCGCGAGGCCGCCAAGTACGCCGCGACCGCCGAGTACCGCGAGCTCCCCGAGAACCCCGCGGCCGCCGTGATCGCGCAGCTCGACGAGATGCGCAACCGTCCCGACGGCGAGCGCGTGGCCGACGTCCGCAAGGCGCTCCAGGAGACCATGGACGCCAACGCCCAGGTGTTCCGCACGGGCGAGTCGCTCGACCAGGCGCTCTCGGACATCCGCACCCTCCAGGACCGCTACCGCAACGTCTCGGTCCAGGACAAGGGACGCCTGTTCAACACCGACCTCCTCGAGGCCATCGAGCTGGGCTTCCTGCTCGACATCGCCGAGGTCACGGTCATCGCCGCGATCAACCGCAAGGAGTCGCGCGGCGGTCACTACCGCGAGGACTTCCCGGACCGCGACGACGCCAACTACATGCTCCACACGATGGCCTACCGTCGCCCCACCTCCGCCGGCGACACCGCCGACGGTCACGTCGACGGCTACTTCGACCACGTCGAGGAGTTCGATTCCTACAAGATCGTGCTGGGTTCCAAGCCCGTCACCCAGACCCGGTACGAGCCCATGGAGCGTAAGTACTGATGACTGCCACACTCGAAGCCCCTGCCGGTTCTGAGAAGACCGAGGTCGGCGCCGTGCCCTCCTTCGAGGTCACGATCAAGCTCCGCCGCTACAACCCCGAGTCCGAGCACGGGGACGACGCGTACTGGGAGGAGTACACGGTCCTGGCCCACGGCACGGACCGCGTGCTCGACGCCCTGCACAAGATCAAGTGGGAGCACGACGGCTCGCTGACCTTCCGTCGCTCGTGCGCGCACGGGATCTGCGGCTCGGACGCGATGCGGATCAACGGCCGCAACCGCCTGGCCTGCAAGACGCTGCTCAAGGACGTCAACCCGGACAAGCCGATCACCGTCGAGCCCATCAAGGGCCTGCCGGTCATCAAGGACCTGGTCGTGGACATGGAGCCGTTCTTCGCCTCCTACCGCGAGATCATGCCGTTCCTCATCACCTCGGGGAACGAGCCCAGCAAGGAGCGCCTGCAGTCGGCCGAGCAGCGCGAGCGGTTCGACGACACGACCAAGTGCATCCTGTGCGCGGCGTGCACGTCGTCTTGCCCAGTGTTCTGGACCGACGGGCAGTACTTCGGCCCCGCGGCGATCGTCAACGCCCACCGCTTCATCTTCGACTCGCGCGACGAGGGAGCGGCCCAGCGCCTGGAGATCCTCAACGACAAGGAAGGCGTGTGGCGCTGCCGCACGACCTTCAACTGCACCGAGGCGTGCCCTCGTGGCATCGAGGTCACCAAGGCGATCCAGGAGGTCAAGCGCGCGATGATCACCCGCGCGTTCTGACACGCCTCCTGCACTGCCCGACGGCGGTCCCCGGCTCTCGCCGGTGGGCCGCCGTCGGCGTTGGACGGCTCAGAGCCTGACGGACACCCTGGGCGCTCGGCCCCGTCGGACCCCGCGCACGACGGGGCTCCAGGGATAGCCGTACCCGGCTCCTCTGCGGACGCGCGCCTCGAGCCGCTCGTCCTGCTCCGCCTCGGCCTGCTCGCGCAGCTCGTCCGCGGTCGGCTGCGCGGGTGGGTCCGCGATCCACGCCGCGACCATGAGCAGGATCCGGGTGACGAAGTTGGCCAGCAGGAGGATCGTCACGAACGTGGCGAACGAGCCCAGCAGCACGTTGCGCGACGAGCTCCCGACGATGATGCTCGTCCCGAGGTAGCGCAGCACGCCGAAGGCCGCTGCCGCCGTCATCGCGCCGATGTACAGGTCCTTGCGCGGCGGCCGTACGCCTGCGACGAAGCGGATGATGAGCAGGACCACGATCGCGTCGAACACGAGCCCGACGAGGATGCCGCCCACGGGCACCAGGACCGCCGCCAGGACGCCGTCGCCGAAGATCGTCGCACCGAGGGTCTGGACCACGACCGTCGCGGCCGCGGAGATCACCACGCTGATCCCCAGCACGGCGAACCCGCCCAGCTCCCGCAGCTTGGACAGCACCGGGTTCTGCCCGACGTTCGTGAGCGAGAACATCGCCCGGGTGGAGGTGCGCAGCGCCGCCATGAAGGAGATCGCGCTGAAGAGCAGCACGACCACCGCGATGATGCTCGACAGGTCGAAGCCACGGTCGAGGATCAGGTCGTCGGGCGAGATGATGCCCGACCCGTCAGGCGTCTGCTTGATCAGTCCCGGGATCGCCTTGTCGATCTGCGCGAAGATCTCGTCGCGCAGCTCCTCCCGGTTGCCCAGGAAGGCCATGAAGGCCGTGTAGAAGATCGTCAGCCCGGCGAACAGGGAGAACAACGCCGAGTAGGCCATGCCGCCGCACAGGAGGGCTCCGCGCTGGACCCCGTACTGTGCGAGGGCGCGTGCCGGTCGGGTCGTGTTCCACCAGGCCTGGAGCGCCTTGGCACGGGCCGTCAGGCGGGCGACCGTCCCGGGGGCGTCAGAGGCACCGTCGTCGGGCGTGGAGCCAGGCGTGGTGCGGGGCGGGTACGACGTGCTGGTCCTCGGGGAGTCGGAGGATGGGCCCTCATGGCCCGGACGTGCGGTCCCGGCCCTGCGAACGGGTGCCGGGGTGGTTGCCTGGGTCATCGCCCGAGCCTAGAAGAGGACGGCGCGACTCACCCGTCCGACGGCCCGGTGAGGTCGAACCTGCGAGCCGGTCGCCACACGCCGTCGTCGCCGTGCTCGTACAGGTGGATACCCGTGACGTCGAACGCGGCCTCGAAGCCCGCCATCTCGTCGAAAGCGAGGTCGAGCGCCTCGTCGTCGACCTCGTGCGCGACCGTGACGTGCGGGTGGTAGTTGAAGCGCAGCTCCTGGTCCAGGATCCCTGAGCGCACGGCTCCCTCGAGCCCCTCGCACTCCGCGATCCCCTGTGCGACGACCACGAAGACCACGGGCGAGACGGGCCGGAACGTCCCCGATCCACGCAGGATGGCTCGGAACGGCGCCGCCTGCTCCGCGACGTGCTCCAGGTGGGCGTACACCTCGTCGAGGTCGGACTCGTCCACGACGGTCGGCCCGAGGAGGGTGATGTGCGGAGGGATGTCTCCCGCGAACGGGTCGCCGAACGCCGCCCGTGCTTCCTGGAGCGCGGTGCCGTAAGGCTCGGGGATCTCGATCGCGATACCGATCCGCACCTGGTGCGGACCCCGCTCGGGGAGGTTCATCAGCGCGTCCGACGAGCGGGCAGCAGTCCGACCCGGTCGTAGATGCGGTCGAGGGTCTCCTGAGCCAGGCCACGAGCCCGCTCCGCGCCGCGAGCGAGGACAGCGTCGAGCTCGGCCGGGTCCGACAGGTACTCGTTCGCCCGTGCCTGGAACGGCGTCAGGAAGTCGACCACGACCTCGGCCAGGTCCACCTTGAGGTGTCCGTACCCCTTGCCCTCGTAGTCCGCCGCGATCTGGTCGACGGGCCGCGACGTGAGCGCGGAGAAGATCGTCAGGAGGTTCGAGATGCCGGGCTTGGCCACCGGGTCGTAACGGATCTCGTTCTCCGAGTCCGTCGCCGCAGACTTGACGCGCTTCGCCGCGACCTTGGGGTCCTCGAGGAGCCAGATGACCCCCTTGCCTCCCGAGGAGGACTTGCTCATCTTGGCCGTGGGCTCCTGCAGGTCGTAGATCTTCGCGACGGCCTTGACGATGTGCGGCTCGGGGACGACCGCGGTGTCCTCACCGAAGCGGGAGTTGAGGCGCTCGGCCAGGTTGCGGGCGAGCTCCAGGTGCTGGCGCTGGTCCTCGCCGACCGGTACGAGCGCCGCGTCGTACAGCAGGATGTCGGCGGCCATGAGCACCGGGTAGGTGAAGAGCCCGACCGTCGTGCCGTCGGTACCCTGCTTCGCCGACTTGTCCTTGAACTGCGTCATGCGGCCGGCCTCGCCGAACCCTGTCTGGCACGAGAGCACCCAGGCGAGCTCCGCGTGCTCCGGGACGTGCGACTGCACGAACAGCGTCGACCCCTCGGGGTCCACACCGCCGGCCAGGTACTGGGCCGCGGTGCGGCGCGTACGCTCGCGCAGCTTCTCCGGCTCGGGGTTGACCGTCAGGGCGTGCATGTCGACGACGCAGTAGATCGCGTCGTACGACTCCTGCAGGGCCACCCACTGGCTCAGAGCCCCGATGTAGTTGCCCAGCTGGAGGGAATCTTCCGTGGGCTGCATCCCCGAGAAGATGCGTGGACGCCGTACACCGGGAACCTCGTTGACCATTGCCCCATTCTGACAGGTCGAGGTGCCCTGGCCGAATCCGGGCCGACCACCGTGTCCGGAAGGCCCGGACTCAGGTGGCTTCGTCGTCGAACGGTGCGCGCCGCCCGGGCACCGGTACCTCGGTGGCAGAGCCCCCGGAAGGCGGGGGCGGGGGCGGGACGGGGCCCGCGGCACGCGGTCGCGCCGACGGGCCGAGCACGTCGTCGTCGAGCAACGCCTCACGGACGATGCGCCGCGGGTCGTACTGGCGCGGGTCCAGCTTGGACCAGTCCACGTCGCCGACCTGGTCGCCGAGCTCGTCGTCCACCCGTTCCTTGGCGTCCTTCAGGAAGCCGCGAGCGGTGCGGACGAACGCGCCGAGCTGTTCGGCGTACCGGGGCAGCCTCTCCGGACCGATGACGATCACGGCGACCACCAGAATGATCCCGAATTCCCAGCCGTTGATTCCGAACACGCGGTCAGACTACTCGCTCGTGGCTTCGTCGAGCACGACACGGACGTCGCGCTCCTGGTCCCCCGTGCGCACGCGCAGCGTCACGGTGTCCCCGGGCGCCTTGGCCCGGATCGCCACGATGAGCTCGTCGCTCAGGCTCACGGGCCGTCCGTCGATCGAGAGGATCACGTCACCTGCCTGGATCCCTGCCACGGCAGCAGGTCCGTCCGCCGTCACGGGGGCCTGCCCGCCCTGCGGCTCGGTCGTGACCTGGACGCCCTCACCTTGGTAGCGCGAGTCGAGCAGGACGCCGATCACCGGGTACGTGGCCGTACCGCTGGCCATGAGCTCCTGCGCGGTGCGCCGGGCCTGGTTCGAGGGGATCGCGAAGCCGAGCCCGATGCTCCCCGTCGCCGCGCCCGTGCCCGGCGGCTGCGCGATGGCGGAGTTCACCCCGACGACCTCCCCCGCACCGTTGACGAGCGGTCCGCCCGAGTTGCCCGGATTGATCGCGGCGTCCGTCTGGATGGCGTCGATGAACGCCGTCTCCGCCGAGTCGCCCGCGGCGACCGGCCGGTGCAGTGCGCTCACGATCCCCGTCGTGACCGTCCCGTTGAGTCCGAGCGGCGCCCCGATCGCGACGACCGGGTCGCCGACGACGACCGCGTCGCTGTCGCCCAGGACGAGCGGAGTCAGTCCCGACTCGTCGACCTTGACGACCGCCAGGTCGTAGTCAGGGGTGCGGCCGACGATCTCGGCCGGACGCTCGCTGCCGTCGGCGAAGAGCACCGTGACCTCGCCTCCCGCCGCACCGCCCGCGACCACGTGGTTGTTCGTGAGGATGAAGCCGTCCTCACGGATCACGAAGCCCGACCCGGTCGAGACACCGTCCGCACCCTGGACCTGGAGCGAGACCACGCTCGGCAGCACGCTCGCCGCGACGGCCGCGACCGACCCTGCGGGTCGTTCCTCGCCCGGGGCCGTGCCCGCGGCCGGGAGGGAGACGTCCACGGGCCGACGGTCCGACCCGTCGACGATCCTGTCCGCTGCGACTCCTCCGACCGCCCCGGCGACCAGGGCCAGAGCCGCGATGCCGGCGACGGCCCCCGCGCCGAGCCCGCGCCGTCGTGACGGGGCGGACGGGGCCTGCTGCTCGCCCCAGGGCCCGACGGGGGGTGCCGACGGACCGCCCTGCGGCTGCGCAGGACCGCCTGGCTGCTGGGGGGGCTGTCCCGGCGGGTACACCCCGGGCCGGGCCACCTGGTACGACGGCGGGGGCGGGACCGGGGACTGCGGGCCCTGGGCGGCGCCGTAGCCCGCGAGCCCGGGGCGCGCGACCGGCAGCGGGCCGAGCGGCGCACCGTAGGGTCGCGTGTCGTGCTGCCCGGCCACCGGGGCGGGCGGCACCGAGGCGTTCCTCTCGACCGGAGCCGGCGTCGCAGGCGTCGACCGGTACGACGACGGTGGCGCGAACGGGTTCCGGGGCTCCTGCGGCGGCGCCTCTCGGTGGTCGGCCGCCTGCTGGGACGGCGCGGGCTCCGGCCGGGCGGGGTCCGGCTGCGGCTCCGCGGGTCCGGGCGCTGAGTCGTGTGCGGTCATGGGGTGCCCAAGGCTCCTGTCATGGTCGTCCATCCCCGGGAGATGCGGGCCGGGACCCCCGCGTCGAAGTCGTGCGCCGGGAACGTCGCCACGAACGCGGCGAGGACCTCCTTGCGAGCCTCGGCCACCACGTCGATCACCGTGTCCCCAGCCTGCCACACGACGTGCCACGGCTCGTCGGACAGGACGTAGACGGCGCGCCCGTCGAACCCCTCGGACCGCGTCAGCGACGTGGTGTCCAACCGCCCGACCTGCTCGCGCACCACGATCGTCCCCTCGGGCCCCGCGAGATCGACCTGCAGGACGTCCCTGTCGTCTCCGACGAGGTGGACGCCCGTCACGTCGAATCCCTCGAGGATCCCCGAGGGGCTCGTCCAGCCGTGGTCGGCCATCCACGCGAGCGCCGCCGAGTCGACCAGGTCCATCGAGTCGGTGGGGGCCGCGCCCGAGGCGCTGGTCCCCGACCCGCCGGCCGTGGGACGCACCGGCACCAGACCGGGATCCGTCGCGTCCGGCGCGTCGTCCCCTGCCTGCGCGAGGAGCGTCAGCGGGGCCGCGACGTGCCGGTCGGGCACCACGACCGGGCGGTCTCCGAGCGTGAACAGCGCCACCGCGAGGACGGCGAGACCGCTCGACGCCGCGACGACCGTCCGACGCGAGCGCCGCCGTCGGGCGTGCGCCACGAAGTCCCCCGTGAGGGCGTCCCGCAGCGCGCCGGCCTCGGGCGCCGCGGCCCACGGGTCGCGGGCGGGCGGCCCCTGCCGCAGCGGGTCCCCCTGCGCCGCGGGGATCTCCGAAGAGAGGGCCAGGAGGCGGGAGGTCAGGTCCGTGGTGGGCAGGACGTCACGCGCGCACGAGAGCCGCTTGCGCACCGCGCGCGCCACCGCGAGCTCCGCGGCGCACTGGTCGCAACCCGCGACGTGCGTCAGCGCGCGCTCGCGCGTGGCCGGTGAGAGCTGGTCGTCGGCGAGGGCGCTGACGAGGGTCCCGAGGTGCGTCATGGTCCCCCCGGGGCGGTGTGCGCCGCGAGCGCGGCGAGCTCGTCGACGGCGGAGTCCGCCGAGGGCACGGAACCGGTGTCGCTCCCGGTGCGCTCGGACGGGTCGCGGTGGGGCAGCGCCGCGCGGAGCTGGGTGCGGGCGCGGTGGATGCGTGAGCGCACCGTGCCCAGCTTGATGCCCAGCGTGACCGCGATCTCCTCGTAGCTCAGTCCTTCGATGTCGCACAGCACGACCGCCGCCCGGTACTCCGGGGACAGGGCGTCGAGCGCCCGCTGCACGTCGTGGTCGAGGTTCGTGTGCTCGTACCCGCGCTCCGGATGGGTCATCTCACCGGTGGCCGGGTACTGCGCCGAGTCGTCGCCCATGGCCTCCATGCGGATGCGCTGCTTGCGCCGGACCTGGTCGAGGAACAAGTTGGTCGTGATGCGGTGGAGCCAGCCCTCGAACGTCCCGGGTGTGTAGCTCGACAACGAGCGGAACACCCGGATGAAGGTCTCCTGGGTCAGGTCCTCGGCGTCGTGCTGGTTCCCCGTCAGGCGGTACGCGAGCCTGTACACGCGCGCGGAGTGCTCCCGCACGATCTGGTCCCACGAGGGGGGCGTCCAGGGCTGGGCACTCACGTCACTGCTCACACGGTCCATTGTCCCCTCTCAACGTCGCGGGACCCGCATCCGTTCCCGCTCGCGCAGGGACGTCGACACGACGTGCACGAAACCTCCCCCCGAACGCGCTCCAGCCAGCGCTTCGAGGCCCTTCGACCGGTACGATCGCATCACCTGCACCGCGCGGGGCCGCCGCACCACAGCAGTCCGTCCGGGTCACCGGAGACACGCGGTGCCCAAGACCAGGAGGGCCCTATCACCACCGACATCGGCCGGACCAACGCCAAGGCGTCGAGCTGGACCTACTGCGAGGAGTTCGTGCCGGAGGACGACGTCCTCCTGCGCGCTCGTGAGCGAGCCGCCGAGCTCGGTTGCCCCGCCGTCCTGCCCGGCGTGGGCGCCGTCCTCCAGGCCCTCGCCGCGGCCCTCGCCGCCCGCGCCGTCGTCGAGATCGGTACGGGTACGGGCGTCGCCTCCCTCTGGCTCCTCCGGGGGATGCCCGAGGACGGTGTCCTGACCACGATCGACGTCGAGGTCGAGCACCAGCGGGCCGCCAAGGACGCGTTCGCCGAGGCAGGGATCCGCGCGACGCGCACCCGGACCATCCCCGGCCGGGCGAGCGACGTGCTGCCCCGGCTCACCGACGGCGCCTACGACCTCGTGCTCGTCGGGGCCGACCGGCACAGCTATCCCGAGTACGTCGAGCAGGCGCTGCGTCTCCTGCGACCGGGCGGGATCGTGGCCGTCGACGGGGCGCTCGTGGGCGACCGCGTCGCGGACCCGGCGCGACGCGACGAGGTCACGGCCATCGTCCGCGAGGTCGGTCGCTCCCTGCGTGCCGACGAGCGGGTCCTGCCTGCCATGATCCCCAGCGGCGACGGGCTCCTGCTGGGCGTCCGGCGGTAGCCGCACACGACGAGAGGGCCCCTCACCGAGACCGGGGAGGGGGCTGTC
>NZ_JBHUAD010000084.1:0-15409 GCF_042789955.1 Oerskovia sp. NPDC056781 | reverse complement strand
CCCTCAGGAGGCGCAGACCCCTTCGAGGAGCGGAGGCGGGGTGGTCGTGCCGGCGTCGGCCGGCGGTGCCACCTCGCCGGTCGTGCCGGCGTCGGGGACCGCGGCGCCGGTGTCGGGAACCGTGGCCCCCGTGTCGGGCGCCACCGCACCGCCGTCCGCCGGGGGCGCGGGCGTCTCGTGCCCGGGCGGCGGCTCGTCCGCCGCCATGCGGTCCCAGATCGCCTGGGCGTCCTTGGTCCACACGACGCGGTTCTTGTCCTTCGGCGCCTCGACCACGGGCAGCGGCGTGAAGACGATCTCGCTCGGTTCGATGTCCTTGAGGGAGAAGGCCAGCCCGGCCAGGGAGTCGAGGCCAGCGAGGTTGGGGCTGGCGCTGATCGAGGAGAGCACGGCCTTGATGAGGCCGTAGAGCTGCGGGGTGTCGGTGATGATGTTCTTCGACAGGAGCTCGCGCATCATCGAGTCCAGGAACGCCTGCTGGCGGGCGATCCGGGCCAGGTCGCTGCCCATCTCCAGCCCCATGCCGCTCCCCTTGCGCGCTCGCAGGAAGCTGATCGAGGTACGGCCGTCGAGAACCTGCTCGCCCGCAGCGATGTTGAGGTCGCGCGAGTGAGAGCCACCCACGACCGGCTCCGGGAAGCACATCCGCACGCCACCGAGCGCGTCGACGACCCCGATGACACCCGTCATCTTGACCACGACGTGGTCGGTGATGGTCAACCCGGTCAGGTCCTGGACGGTCGTGATGGTGCACGCCGCGGCGCCCACCATGTCGTCCACCCCTCCGGACCCGATCTCGAACGCGGAGTTGAACATCGCGCCCGTCTGCTTGCGGGTCGTCCCGCCGTCGGACAGGTTGCACGCGGGGATGTCGACGAGCGAGTCGCGCGGGATCGACACGACCTCGATCCGGCTGCGATCACCCGAGATGTGGACGACGAACGTCGTGTCGGAGCGCATGCCCTCCTCGGCTCCGGCGAGCTCGGCGTTCTCCTCGTCGCGGTAGTCGGTCCCCATCACGAGGATGTTGAGGGACTTCCCCGCGTACGGGTCGTCCGGGTCGCGCGGCGGCTCGGGCGTCGCCGGCGGGTCGACCAGTGCCGACACGTCGCTGACGGTCACTGCCGACTGCCAGTCCATGTAGGCGGCGGCCCCGCCCACGACGCCGAAGGCGAGGCCTGCGGTGGTGACGAGTCCGATGGCACGAAGGACCTTGTGCGTGCGCTGGGAGCGCGCGTGATGAGGGCCGCTCTTCGAGGCGGTCTTCGGGCTGGGCATGGGACGAGCCTAGTTCCACCGCACGGCCAAGGCCTTCGTGTCGTGCAAAGGAAGTGTGAAGTGTCGTGCCGGATCTGCCACCCGCGCGACCTTTCGTCGCCCGGCACCAGCCCCTCGACGAGCAGCGGCCGAGCAACGCACGAGCCGCCGACAAGCCGCGTCCGGGCCCCCGCGCAGGTTCAGGCGGGCAGGTGCCAGCCGCCCTTGCGGAACGCGGGCGTCGCGAGCCCGAGGACCAGGAGGGAGGCCACGACGGCCCCCAGCATGACCGTGCTCATGGCGACCGCGTCGCCTCCGAGGACCCCGACGAGGGGGCTCACGAGCCCGGCGACCCCGGCCTGGAAGGCCCCGATGACCGCGGCGGCCGTCCCGGCCCTCTCGCCGTGCCGGGTCAGTGCCAGCGCGGAGGCGTTGGCCGGGATGAGTCCCTGGAGCGCGAGCGTGAGCCACAGCGCGGCCAGGAGCCCGATCAGGCCGCCCGCCCCGGTGAGCGCCACGACGAACAGCCCCACCGCGAACACCCCCTGGAGGACCAGGGCGGCGCGCAGGATCCGCACGGGGGCGACGCGCCGCACGAGCGAGGCGTTGACCTGGGCCGAGATCACGAGGCCGATCCCGTTGACCGCGAACAGGGCGGCGAACTGCTGGTGGGTGAGCCCGTATCCCTCCTGCAGGACGAACGGCGACCCGACGACGTAGCTCATCAGGACGGCCATGCCGAGCCCGGGGAGCACGGCGAGGGCGACGAAGTGGCGGTCCTTGAGGAGCGCCCCGTAGCCGCGGAAGACGCTGCCGACCCCGCCCGCCTGACGGCGTTCGGTCTCGAGGGTCTCGGGCATGAAACGCAGGACGATGAGCCCCAGGACGAGGCCCAGGACCGCGAGGACCCAGAACACCCAGCGCCAGTCGCCGTGCCCGGCGACGAACGAGCCGATGGTCGGCGCCAGGAGCGGCGCGAGGCCGATGACGAGCATGAGCCGCGACAGGATCCTGGCGGCGTCCGAGCCGGTGAACCGGTCGCGGATCACGGCGATCGAGACGACCTGGGCCGAGGCGTTGAAGAAGCCCTGGAGGACGCGCAGGACGATGAGCCAGCCGATCGTCGGCACGACCGCGCACAGGACCGAGGTCACGACGTGCAGCGCGAGACCGATGATCACTGGCGCCCGGCGCCCGTACCGGTCGGACAGGGGGCCGATCACGAGCTGCCCGAACGCACCGCCGACGAGCATCCCCGCCAGGGTGAGCTGCGCGAGGGCAGGGCTCGCGTCGAGGTCCGCTGCGACGTCGGGCAGGGACGGCAGGTACATGTCGACCGTGAACGCCGGGAGCGTGGCGAGCGCACCGAGCAGGAGGACCCACTTGACGGTCGAGCGTCCGGGGCGCCGGGCCGGGACGGTGGGTTCCGAGGTGGAGCGGGGCGCCGGCGGGGTGGGTGCAGTTCCTGCCGGGGGTGTCTCCATGGGTTCGATCATAACGATTCGACAGCTCGGCCACCCCCGGATTCGGGCCCACCCTTCCGTGACGTGCACGACGGCGCGGCCCCCTCCGCCGCCGGACATCGCCGCAGGGTCAGCGCCCCAGCAGGAACCACGTGGCACCGAGGGAGACGAGCGCGAGCGCCGGGACCAGCCACGTGACCGTCGCCGACCGGAGACGCGACCGCCGGGCAGGAACGTCCTGCGGCGCGCCGGGCAGCGGCGAGACGATCGGGTCGTCGAGCGTGCCCCTCAGGGCCTGGACCGCGCTCCACACCGTGCCCGCGGCCAGCACGAGACCACCGACCACCGCCACGGGCCAGGCCGGGAGCGTGACGAGGACGCCGTCCAGCAGGACGGGGAGGACGACGAGCACCGCCATGCACCCCGCCAGCGCGAGGAACGACACCACGGGACGCTCCAGGACCCGTCGCAGCACCGCGGAACCGAACCGGTGGAAGAGCAGGATCGCCACCCCGAACACCGCGATCATCGCGAGCATCCCGGCCGTCACGTCGACGCTCGGCGCCACCTCGCCGGTTCGCCCGGCCAGGACCACCGCCGAGCCGCCCCACCCGAGGAGCAGCAGGCCCAGGAACTGGGCGGAGGCCGGCCCGAGCACCTTCACGACCTCCCACCGTCCGTCGGGCTCGACCGGCAGGTCGAGGCTGCGCGCGTACGCCACGGGGTCCCCGAACGCTTCCGCGGCAGGCTCGCCGCTCTCCGCGCAGTGGGACTCGACCTCGGCGAGCGCCGCTCCCAGGGCAGCCCCTGGCGCGTCGAGCAGCCTCAACTCGATCACGAAGGCCTCGGCCCACCCCTCCTCGACGTGCGGCGCGAGGCGCCTCTCGATCTCGTAGCGCGTGGCGGTCCGCTTCTCGCTCGTGCGGGTCATCGGTTCTCCTCGGTCGGGGTGGGTCGACGGACGGGGTGGTCGGCTGCGCCGGGGTGCTCGGCCCCGGCCTCGGCGCCTGCGCCGGTGACGAGGTCGCCGGTCGTGCGGGTGAAGGCCTCCCACAGGGCGGCGCGCTGCGCGAGCTCGTCGCGTCCCGCGTCGGTGAGGTCGTAGTACTTGCGCCCGGGGCCGCCGTCGCCGGCTCGCCACTCGACCGTGACGAGACCCCCGGTCTCGAGGCGCCCGAGCAGGGGGTAGAGCGTCCCGCCCTTGATGACCCCGAGGCCGCCGTCGGCCAGGCGTGCGGCGATCGCGTACCCGTAGGTGGGGCCGTCCGCGAGGATGCGCAGCACGCAGACGTCGAGGACGCCGCGGAGCCACTCGCTGGGCCAGATGTGCTCGGACATGGCTAGATCGTGCCGCTAACTAGTCAGCCTGTCAACCTAGCCACGGCCGAGGCCCGACGGCGCCGCTCGCCGGCGCGATCGCCGAGCGCAGCGCGCGGCGTGGGTGGCACGAGGCATCCTGGGAGACATGTGCGGACGCTATGCCTCCTTCCGGGACGCCCAGGACCTCGCCGACGAGTTCGCGATCGCCGACCTCGCGGACGACGCGCGGCTCCTGCCGCCGTCGTGGAACGTCGCCCCGACCGACCCCGTACGGATCGTCGTCGAGCGTGCGGTCAAGGACACGGGCGAGGTCCGCCGCTCGCTGCGCGTGGCTCGCTGGGGCCTGGTTCCCAGCTGGGCCAAGGACCCGGGGGTCGGTGCACGCATGATCAACGCACGGTCCGAGTCGTTGCTCGACAAGCCCGCGTTCGCCAAGCCGTTCGCGGCCCGGCGCTGCCTGGTCCCGGCCGACGGGTACTACGAGTGGCGGAAGATCGAGACGCCTCCGGCTCCCGGGTCCACCGCCCGCAGGCCCAAGGTGACCAAGCAGCCGTTCTTCATCCACCCGGACGGCCCCGCGGTCGCAGCGTTCGCGGGCCTCTACGAGTTCTGGCGCGACCCTGCCAAGGCCGACGACGACCCCGCCCGCTGGCTGGTGTCGACCACGATCATCACGACCGACGCGGCCCCGGCGCTCGCCTCGATCCACGACCGGATGCCGCTCACGCTCGCCCCGGACCGGTGGGACGCATGGCTCGATCCTGCGGTCGGCAAGGACGAGGCCGCGGGACTGCTGATCGCACCCGAGGTCCGCATGAAGGCCCAGGAGGTCGCGCCGCTCGTCAACAGCGTCACGAACGACGGCCCGGAGCTCGTCCAGGCCGTCTGAGGCCCGACCTCAGCCCTTGTACGCCCACTGCAGGCGCACGGGCTCGATCACCCCGAGCCCCGGCACCTCTCGTTCGGGCTGTGCGGTCAGGGCGAAGCGCGAGTCGCGCGACAGCAGGGCCGCGGTCTCACGGTCCAGGAGCACGGTCGTCGGCTCGGCGATCTCGGTGAGCCGCGAGGCCAGGTTCACCGACGGTCCGAACACGTCGCCGAACCGCGAGAGCACCCGGCCCCAGACCAGGCTGACCCGGACCGGCGGCACCTCCATGCCCTCCCCGGCACGCTCGCCCTCCTCGGCGAGACCGAGCGCGACCTTGGCGCCCGTCGCGACGTCGTCGGCGACGTAGAGGACCGCGTCGCCGATCGTCTTGACGACCCGGCCGCCCGCCGCGGTGATGATGTCGCGCGCACGGGTCTCGAAGAGCTGGACGAACTCCGCGAGCTCGCTCGACCCGAGGCCCGCGGTGCGCTTGGTGAACGACACGATGTCCGCGAAACCCACGGCTCGCGGCAGCGGCAGCGCCTGGGAGTCCGTGACGTCCCCGGCACGTGCCTCGGAGAACTCGACCGTGAACCGCGCCGCGACCGCCGCGAGCTGGCGGCGCCACGCGTGGCGCAGCTGGGTCTCCAGGACGGGCGCGAGGTCCGGCAGCCGGTCCAGGACGAGCAGGCGGGCGCTCGTGTCGTCGAGGTCGAAACGCTTGGTCATGTGCTCGACGAGCGCCTCGACCTGCCACAGCACGAGCCGCTCGGTCGTGTGCCCCATCGACCGGATCAGGGTCGTGAGCGAGCGGTCGTCGAACTTCTCGTGCTCTGCGACCGAGTAGATCTCCTCGAGGGCGACCGCGTCGTCCTCGGTGAACATCTGCTCCTGCTGCTCGGTGATGGGCAGCCCGAGCGCCTGCCAGTAGGAGCGCACCTGACGCTCGGTCAGCCCGGCGCGCTCGGCGAGCCCCTCGACCGTGAGCGCTCGAGGACCGCCCAGGAGCGCCTCGTCGAGGTCCGCCTCGACCGGCGACGGCGCCGAGGGCGGGCTGTCGGGCCTCGCGGCCCCCGCGAGCGCGGACAGCGCCGCCGCGTCCGCTCGGCGCTCCAGCCGACTCTCCCCCGCCGCCTCGGTCGTCTCGATGGTCTCGTCGGCTGCCTCAGGGATGTCGTGCGTCACAGACCGATCCTAGTTCAGGGGACCCGGCACCCCGCCGGGCTCGCCCGCCGTGACCTCGTCGGACGGCCCGCCCGGCGCGCCCGCACGTGCACCGTCGCGCAGCCGCAGGTGGTGCACGTCGCCGCTGTGCAGCACGCGCTCCGTCCCGTCCGCCTCGCGCACGACCAGCGAACCGTCCGGACCGAACCCGCACGCCTCACCGACCACCTGACCTCCGCCCGTGAGGTCGACCCGCACCTGCGCCCCGAGAGTCGCACTGACCTCGGCGCACTCCTCGGCGAGCCCGGCCTCGACGGCATCTCCTCCCGCCGCCTGCCACCGCCCCAGGGTCTGCGCGAACGACTCCTCGAGCGCGGTCAGCAGCACCTCGCGGTCGGTCGTCGCGGCGCCGACCAGGGCGAGAGACGTCGCCGACGGGACGGGTAGCTCGCGCTCGCTCTGCAGGACGTTGAGCCCGACGCCCACGATCGCGCCGCCGTCGGGCAGGAGCTCGCACAGGATGCCCGCGACCTTGCGGTACGTGCCCCACCCGGCCTCCTCCCGGGCCGACCCGTCGGCCGCGCCGGGCGCCGGGACAAGGACGTCGTTGGGCCACTTGACCACCGCCTCGACCCCCGCCGTCGCCCGCAGGCACCGGACCGTCGCAAGGCCCGCGAGCAGCGGCAACCAGCTCAGGCGCTCACGCGGCACGTCGGGGCGCACCAGGAGCGAGCCCGTCAGCGCGGTCCGTGCGGGCGTCTGCCACCCGCGGCCCGAGCGGCCACGTCCGGCGACCTGGTGCTCAGCCACGAGCAGGGCGGGCGCCGGCCAGGCCTGCGGGTCGGCGGCCACGGCCGCCGCGAGCTCGGTGTTCGTCGAGGCCGACTCCTCCACGACCTCGAGCCGGGCGAGCGGGCCGTGCGGGGCCACGAGCAGGTCCGCCAGGAAGCCGGGGCGCAGCGCGGGGTGGTCGACAGTCGTCATGTGCCCATCATGCACGCGTGCACCCCGAGCGCGGCAGAGGCAGACGGCCGTGCTCGCCCCCGGAGGTGACCCGTTGTGGGAACCCTCCAACGGCCGCGTCCATGCCGGTGCGATCCCTCGCACCCCCTTGGTCCCACCCACCAACTAGGCTCGGCTGCGTGAACGAACCTGTCGCCGGCACCACCCCGGCCCCCACCGGTCAGCTCATCGGCACCGCAGCGAAGCTGGCCGACCTCGACCGTCGGCGTGCCGAGGCATCGGTCGCGCCCGAGGAGGCAGCGCGCACCAAGCAGCACGCCCGGAACAAGAAGACGGCCCGCGAACGGATCGAGGCCCTGCTCGACGAGGGCAGCTTCGTCGAGCTCGACGCGTTCGCCAAGCACCGCTCGGTGAACTTCGGGCTCGAGAAGAAGCGGCTCGCGGGCGACGGCGTGGTCGTGGGGCACGGCACGGTCGACGGCCGCCAGGTCTGCATCTACTCGCAGGACTTCACCGTCTTCGGCGGCAGCCTCGGCGAGGTGCACGGCCAGAAGATCACCAAGGTCCAGGACCTCGCGCTGCGTACGGGTGTCCCGCTCATCGGGATCTCGGACGGCGGCGGCGCGCGCATCCAGGAGGGCGTCGCGGCCCTGACCCAGTTCGCGGAGATCTTCCGCCGCAACGTCGCGGCCTCGGGCGTGATCCCGCAGATCTCCCTCATCCTGGGCCCGAGCGCGGGCGGCGCGGTGTACTCCCCCGCGCTCACGGACTTCATCGTCATGGCCGACCAGACGTCGAACATGTTCATCACGGGCCCCGACGTGATCCGCGCCGTCACGGGCGAGGACGTGGGCTTCGAGGAGCTGGGCGGGGCCCGCACCCACAACGAGCGCTCGGGCGTCGCGCACTACATGGGCACCGACGAGGACGACGCGATCGACTACGTGCGCCACCTCATCGGCTACCTGCCGCAGAACAACCTCTCGGACGCGCCGAGCTTCGCCCCCGAGGACACGGATCTCGAGGTGACCGAGAACGACCTCGAGCTCGACACGCTGATCCCCGACTCCGACACGCAGCCGTACGACATGCGGACCGTGCTCGAGCACGTCCTGGACGACGGGGACTTCCTGGAGGTCCAGCCGCTGTTCGCGAAGAACGTGATCGTCGGGTTCGGGCACGTCGAGGGCCAGTCGATCGGCGTGGTCGCGAACCAGCCCCTCGCGATGGCGGGCACGCTCGACATCGACGCGGCCGAGAAGGCCGCGCGGTTCGTGCGCACGTGCGACGCCTTCAACATCCCGGTCCTGACGCTCGTCGACGTCCCGGGCTTCCTCCCGGGCGTCGACCAGGAGCACCAGGGCATCATCCGCCGCGGCGCCAAGCTCATCTACGCGTACGCCGAGGCCACGGTCCCGCTCGTCACGCTCATCACGCGCAAGGCGTACGGTGGCGCGTACATCGTCATGGGTTCCAAGCAGCTCGGCGCGGACGTGAACCTGGCCTGGCCCACGGCACAGATCGCGGTCATGGGAGCCGGTGGCGCGGTCAACATCCTCCAGCGCGGAGCCCTGAGGTCCGCAGCCGAGGCGGGGCTGGACGTGGACGCCGAGCGCGCCCGCCTGGTCGCCGAGTACGAGGAGGCCATCGTGAACCCGTGGGACGCCGCCGAGCGCGGCTACGTCGACGCGGTCATCCGTCCGTCGGAGACCCGCGTGCAGGTCGTGCGCGCGCTGCGCGCCCTGCGCACCAAGCGGGCGAGCCTGCCTCCCAAGAAGCACGGGAACATCCCGCTGTGATCCTGGAGACGCGATGACCTCCAGGACACCACCGACACCGCCACCGAACGACGACACCCACCGCGAGGACGACATGCCCGACGAGCAGCACGACGACCACGCAGGACACGGCCACGAGCACCCGGCCGACGGCCACGACGGTGCGTCGCACGGCACCGAGCCCCTCGGCCCGGTCGACGACGCCCCGATCCATGCGGCCGTGGACGCCCTCGCCGCAGCCCTGCACGAGTACGTCGGCACGGCGGTCGGGGTACGCACCGAGTTCGGCGCGTCCGAGGCAGACGAGGACCCGCGGGTCCTCGCGCTCGAGGCCGCGATCGGCGCGCTCAACGCCCAGCTCTACGACGCGCTGCACGACTCGCTGGGCATGCACCCGGACCTGAGCTCGCTCGTGTGGGGCGCGGAGGAGGACCTCGGGACCGGGGCGGACGCCGACGCACCGCCCTCCCCCGAGGTCGCCGAGCCGTTCTACCTGGGCTTCGTCGTGGGCCCGGGCCAGACTCCCGACACGTCCCTCGACGCCGTGATCGACTTCCTCGACAACGCGGGCGAGCAGGTCGTGGCCGCGCTCGTCGAGTCGGGTTTCGACGTCCCCGAGTGGGCCGCGTCGCGCGGCGAGGCCGCGGACTTCGACGGGTACGGCGACGCGGGCGACGAGGCGCCGGAGGGCGAGCGGTGAGCGAGACGGGTGCTGCGTCGTCGGGCCGGGAGCTGCGCGTGGTGCGCGGCGCCCCCGACGACCTCGAGGTCGCGGCGCTCGTCGCCGGGCTCGCCGCCGCGGCGGCCGCGTCGCACGTGCCCGACGACGAGGCGCCCCTGCCCGAGTGGACCAACCGGTCGCGCAGCCTGCGCGGTACCGGCTCGGGCGCGACGGCCAAGAGTTTCGGCGGACGCTCGGGTCGGCACAACGCCGACGCCTGGCGGTGGAGCCTGCAGTCATGAGCCAGACCACGACCGTCCTGGTCGAGCTCGCGGACGACCCCGGGGCCGTCGAACGTCCGCTCGCGGCGGACGGCCCCGGGTCGGCCCTGCCCCCGCTCCCGGCCCGCACCGGCTGGCGCCGGTGGGCGTGGACCGTGCCGACCGTCCCCGCGGCCGTGCTCGTCGCCTACCGCCAGCTCGCGCCCTCCCAGGGCTGGCCGCTTCCCGCGGCCGTCCTGGGCGTCCTGGCGGTGCTGCTCCTGCTCGTCGCGGTCCTCGCGCTCGCGCGCTACCTCGACGACCGCGACGCGCAGCGCGAGTCGCGCGCACGTGACGCCCTGGCGGACGCCGAGCGCACCACGGGCTCGGTGCTCGTCGACAGCACCGCGGCGTCCGGCGAGGCCGCTGCCCTGCGCGTCCTGCCCGACGGCGCCGCTCACGTGAGCGGTCGGCTCACGTTCTCGGTCGACCACCTCCCCGTCCGGACGTCGTTCACCGTGCCCGTCCCGGCGGGGACGGACGGCCCACGCTCGGGCGACCCCGTCGCGGTCTGGTACCCCCGCGGCACGCACGGGCGACCGCGCGTGGTGCTCGTGCGCTACCAGCGCGCCTGGGCCGACGACCTCCTGGGCGCGATGCACCCGTCACCGGCGGACGGTGGTGCCGGCCCCTCAGCGGCCACCGCCACGGACGCGACGCCCGGCAGCGCCCCGCCCCTTGCAGCGGAGCCTGCGGACTCCGCGAACCAGGACTTCCTCGTGGCCCTGGGCCGGGAGGGTGCCGAGCGCCCGCACCTGGACGTCGAGCAGGTCCCGCCCACCGGGGCGTGGCGGACCGTTCGCGTCGACCTCTCGCTCCCGGGGAGCAACCGGTCGGTCCTCGTCTACGAGGACGACGACGAGCTCGTGTACATCGGACCGGACGGGGGCGCCCCGCAGCCGCTCGACCCCACGGACCCGTCGGCCGCGCTCGACCTGGCGGAACGGCTCCTGCGCGGGATCTGATCATCCTCGCGGACGACGCCGCCACCGGTACCACGCAGTAACCTCTACCGGGTGACCTCACCCACGTCGCCGGCCGAGCCCGGCACCCCCACCGTCCGGACCCCCCGCCCGCCCACGGCGATCGACGCCATCGCCGACGCGTACGTGCGCACCGTCGCCGACCTGAACCCGCTCGCCGCCACGGCCATGGGTCTCAGCGGCTACGACCACCTCATGACCGACCTGTCGCCCGCCGGGTACGAAGCCCTCGCGGCCGCGGACCGGGCCGTGCTGGCCGAGCTCGCGGACGCCCAGCCCGTCGACGACGTCGACCGGGTCACGCTCGCCGCGATGCGCGAGCGCATCGGGCTCTCGCTCGAGCTGCACGAGGCGGGCGAGGACCTCGCGATGCTCAACAACATCGCCTCGCCGCTCCAGGAGCTGCGCGACATCTTCGACATGATGCCCACGGGCACGCTCGAGGCGTGGGAGAACGTCGCGGCCCGTCTCGCCGCCCTGCCCGGCGCCATGGACGGGTACATCGCCTCGCTGACCAGTGCCGCCGAGCGAGGCAAGGTCGCCGCGATCCGCCAGGTCCGCGAAGGCGTCAAGCAGGCCCGCGAGCTCGCCGACCCCGAGTCCTCGTTCTTCCTGGACCTCGTCCGGGGCGAGGCCGCCGCAGCCGTGCTCGACGAGTCGTCCGCGTGCGCCCTGGTGCGCAAGGAGCTCGAGCTCGGCGCCGCGGGCGCCCTGGCCGCCTACGCGCGGCTCGCCGACTTCCTGGAGAACGAGCTCGCACCGCAGGCCCCCGTGGCCGACGGGGTCGGGCGCGAGCGATACGCACTGGCATCGCGCGCCTTCCTCGGCGCCGAGGTCGACCTCGAGGAGACCTACCGCTGGGGACTCGAAGAGCTCGCACGCGTCATCGCCGAGCAGGAGGCCGTCGCGGCACAGATCGCCGGTCCCGGTGCCACGGTCGAGGAGGCCGTCGCGGCCCTCGACGCCGACCCGAGCCGCAAGCTCGACGGCACCGAGGCGCTGCGCGCCTGGATGCAGGAGACCTCGGACGCCGCGATCGCCGCGCTGAACGGCGTGCACTTCGACATCCCGACCCCGGTCCTGGACCTCGAGTGCATGATCGCCCCGACGCAGACCGGCGGGATCTACTACACGCCGCCGAGCGACGACTTCTCGCGCCCCGGGCGCATGTGGTGGTCCGTCCCGCCGGGCGTGACCGAGTTCAACACCTGGCGCGAGAAGACGACCGTCTACCACGAGGGCGTCCCCGGCCACCACCTCCAGTGCGGCCAGGCCGTCGCCGCGCGCGACACCCTCAACTCGTGGCGCCGCCTCGCCTGCTGGGTCTCCGGCCACGGCGAGGGCTGGGCCCTGTACGCCGAGCGCCTCATGGCCGACCTCGGCTACCTCGACGACCCGGGCGACCGCCTCGGGATGCTCGACGGCCAGCGCATGCGCGCGGCGCGCGTCGTGCTCGACATCGGCGTGCACCTCGGGCTCGACGCGCCCGAGGAGTGGCGCGGCGACTCCGAGGACCCGCGCTGGGACGCCGACAAGGCCTGGGAGTTCCTCAAGGCCAACGTGAACATGGACGAGTCGTTCGTGCGCTTCGAGCTCAACCGCTACCTCGGGTGGCCGGGCCAGGCCCCGTCCTACAAGGTCGGCCAGCGGCTGTGGGAGCAGACCCGCGACGCGGCCCGCGCCGCTGCCGAGGCACGCGGCGAGGAGTTCGACGTCAAGGCGTTCCACGAGCGCGCCCTGAACCTCGGGTCCGTGGGCCTCGACGTCCTGCGCGAGGCGCTCAGGTGACGGCTGCGACGCCGGCCCCGGGTGTCCGTCTGCTCCTGGCCTCGCAGTCCCCCGCCCGCCTCGCGACCCTGCGCTCCGCGGGGGTCACGCCCGAGGTCCGCGTCTCGGGCCTCGACGAGGACGCGGTCCTCGAGGCGGCCGCGGCCCGGTTCGGCGCGCTCGACCCCGCAGACGCTGTGCTCGTCCTCGCCCAGGCCAAGGCCGAGGAGGTCGCCCAGGTCCTCACGCGCGAGGCGCGCGAGCGCGACGAGGTGAGCGAGGTCGTCGGGCCCGACGACCTCGCGCCCGTCGTGGTCGGCTGCGACTCGATGCTGGAGTTCGCCGGGGCCGTCTACGGCAAGCCTCGGGACGCCGCGGAGGCGACCGAGCGCTGGCGTGCGATGCGCGGCAGGACGGGGGTGCTCCACACCGGGCACTGGCTCGTCGACCTGCGCGACCCGCAGGACGGCGGCAGCGGCGCCACGCTCGGGGCCACGAGCTCCACGACGATCCACTTCGCCGACGTCTCCGACGCCGAGATCGCGGCGTACGTCGCGACGGGCGAACCCCTCGCGGTCGCCGGTGCGTTCACGGTCGACGGCCTGGGAGGTGCGTTCGTCGAGAGCATCGAGGGCGACCACCACGGCGTGGTCGGGATCAGCCTGCCGCTCGTGCGCGAGCTGCTCGGCGAGATCGGGGTCACCTGGACCGACCTCTGGTCCTGAGGTTCGTCCGGCCCGGCGGGGCCAGGCCCTCCAGGCGGCCCGACCGCTCCTCCCGCTCGTGCGCTCCGACGCCGGGCGGAGGGAACGGCCGGGCCGCCTGCTTGTCGGTGCCGTACAACCATGACGCGCCACGGCCCGGTTCGCGCCGCCGACCATGGAGGGTTCCTACAAACGGCCCCGGTGAGCCTTGGCCTGATCTCCAATCTTGTCCAGTACCGCCGGTCGGAGCGTGAACCGAGGGCACCCGACGCGCTACCGTGAGCCGTGCCCGAGAACTCCACGAACCCCGCGACCAGCCCGACCCGACGCCTGTCGAAGGTTCTCATCGCCAACCGCGGCGAGATCGCCGTGCGCATCGCGCGCGCCTGTGCCGACGCCTCGATCGCGTCGGTGGCCGTGTACGCGGACTCCGACCGCGAGGCCCTGCACGTGCGTCTCGCCGACGAGGCCTTCGCGCTCGACGGCGCGCGGGCCGCGGACACGTACCTCGACATCGCCAAGCTGCTCGACGTCGCCCGCCGCTCGGGCGCCGACGCCGTGCACCCCGGCTACGGGTTCCTCGCCGAGAACGCCGGGTTCGCCCAGGCGGTCATCGACGCGGGCCTCGTCTGGATCGGCCCGCCGCCCGCAGCCATCGACGCGCTGGGCGACAAGGTCAGCGCGCGGCACATCGCGCACCGCGCGGGCGCTCCGCTGGTGCCCGGGACGCCCGACCCGGTCGCGGGCGCCTCCGAGGTCCACGCGTTCGCCGCGGAGCACGGGTTGCCCATCGCGATCAAGGCGGCGTTCGGCGGCGGCGGGCGCGGCCTCAAGGTCGCGCGCACGGTCGACGAGATCGACGAGATGTTCGACTCGGCCGTCCGTGAGGCCACGGCCGCGTTCGGTCGCGGCGAGTGCTTCGTCGAGCGCTACCTCGACACCCCGCGGCACGTCGAGACCCAGTGCCTCGCCGACGAGCACGGCACGGTCGTCGTCGTCTCCACGCGCGACTGCTCGCTCCAGCGCCGCCACCAGAAGCTCGTCGAGGAGGCTCCCGCGCCGTTCCTGACGGACGAGCAGCGTGCCGAGCTCTACAAGGCGTCCGAGGCCATCCTGCGCGAGGCCGGCTACGTCGGTGCGGGGACGTGCGAGTTCCTCGTCGGCGCCGACGGCACGATCTCCTTCCTCGAGGTCAACACGCGGCTCCAGGTCGAGCACCCCGTCACCGAGGAGGTCTCGGGCATCGACCTCGTGCGCGAGCAGCTCCGCATCGCCGCGGGCGAGCCCCTCGGCTACTCCTCGGTCGCCACCCGGGGTCATTCGCTCGAGTTCCGCATCAACGGCGAGGACCCCGCCGCGAACTTCCTGCCGGCCCCCGGCCGCATCTCGCGCCTGCACTTCCCCAGCGGGCCGGGCGTCCGTGTCGACAGCGGCGTGACGCAGGGCGACGTCATCTCGGGGGCGTTCGACTCGATGATCGCCAAGATCATCGTCACGGGCGCCACCCGCCGCGAGGCCGTCGAGCGCGCGCGCCGCGCGCTGCGTGAGACGGTCGTCGAGGGCATCCCCACGGTCCTGCCGTTCCACCGGGCCGTGCTCGACGCCGAGGACTTCGTCCCGGCCGACGACTCGGCGTTCCGCGTGCACACGCGCTGGATCGAGACCTCGTTCGTGGACGAGCTCAAGCAGCTCGCACCGGCGGCCCCGGCCCAGGCCCCCGAGGAGGACGAGGCGCCTGCGACCGAGCGCGTCGTGGTCGAGGTCGGCGGCAAGCGCCTCGAGGTCGTGCTGCCCGCCGGTCTCGGCATGGCCGCCGGTCGGGCCCGCACGGCCAACGCCGCACGTCGCCCGGCGCGCCGCGCCGCCGCCAAGACCAACGGGGGCAACGGCACGACGCTCGCGTCGCCCATGCAGGGCACGATCGTCAAGGTCGCGGTCGCCGACGGCGCCGTGGTGGCCGAGGGAGACCTCATCGTGGTCCTCGAGGCCATGAAGATGGAGCAGCCGCTCGTGGCGCACCGCGCGGGCCGTGTCACGGGACTCTCGGCCGGCGTCGGCGCGAGCGTGAGCTCGGGCACCGCGATCTGCGAGATCGTCGACTGACGACGCGTCGGGACGCGCCCGACGTCTCGACCCCGAGGGCGGTCGGGCTGCTCCCACG
>NZ_JBHUAD010000083.1:0-15453 GCF_042789955.1 Oerskovia sp. NPDC056781 | reverse complement strand
GGCACCCGAAGGTGCGGCGCCCCTGACCCGTCCCGGACCGACCCGGGACGGTCACGCAGGTGTCAGGCCGAGCAGGGCCGACCCGCGTCCCACGCACCCCAGACGTCGCTCCCGGGCACCTCGCCACGGGTCCACCACTGGGCCGTGTGGTTCACGCCCGCACGCGAGACGACCGCGCCGCCCGAGTACGTGGCCTCGAGCGAGAACGCCGGGGCGCACTTGACGACCTCGACCACGGGGGCCGTGCCGCACGGGCCGATCTTCTGCCACGGGCTGCCCGACGTCGCGGCCGGGGCCGTGCCACGCGTCCACCACTTGGCCTTGTACTCGGCGCCGTCGTGCGAGACGACGTCACCCGACGTGTAGACGCCCGAGCCGTACCAGGGGGCGGCGCACTGCGCGCCGACCTGCGGGCCGGGGGTCGACGCGCGCAGCGTCGCGCCGAGGGTCGAGCCGAGCTCGTTCTTGTAGTCGCCCGTGAGGTCCCACCACATGGCGCCGCCGTAGCCCTGGACCGCCAGCCACTCGGCCTTCGCGTTCACGGAGGCCTTGTCGTCGTAGCTCCACCACTGGTCGCCGTCGTAGCGCCACGAGGCGCCGATCTTCGGGTCGAAGTACGCCTTGCCGACCGTGCGCAGCTCGGCGTACGTCTTGGTGCCGATGTAGCCCGCGGCAGGCTTCCAGCCCGCGCTGCCGTCCGCGACGCCGTACCAGCCGTGGCCGTAGGCCGCGAGGCCGGCGTTGAGCTGCTGCGGGTCCGCGCCCGCGTTGACGTACATGCCCATCGCACCGTCGAGGCCGAGGCCCCAGTTCTCGCTGCCGTCCGGGTGCAGGTTGCCCTGGTGACCGGTCTTGTTCGGGACCCAGCCGCCGTGGAAGTCGTAGCCCTGGACGTTGAGGAAGTCGACCACGGCGAAGAGGCGCGGGTCGAGCCAGCCGCCCTGGCCGGCGTTCCAGCCGCCCGCGGGGGCGAACCCGGTGAGCAGGTAGTCCTGGCCGTTCTGGGCTCCCAGCGCGTCGAGCGAGGTGCGGAACTCCTCCATGAGGAGCAGGAAGTTCTCCTTGTCCTCGGGGCGGGCGTTCGCCGTCTCGCCCCCGGTCACGGGCCACTCCCAGTCGATGTCGATGCCGTCGAAGATGCCGGCCGCGGCACCCGGGCCGCCCTTGTCGCCGATCTGGGGCAGGTTGCCCCGGATGTAGATGTCGAGGCACGAGTTCACGAGCTTCGTGCGTCCCTCGGCCGTGGACGCGGCCTCGGAGAAGTTGTCCGACCAGGTCCAGCCGCCGAGCGACACGAGGATCTTGGTGTCGGGGCTGACGGCCTTGAGCTTGCGGAGCTGGTTGAAGTTGCCCGCGAGCGCCTGGCCGGCCTTGTCGGCCTTGCCGTCGACGGACTGGTTCGCAGGCACGAGGCGCAGGAAGTCGTTCTGCGCGTCGCCCTCGCCGGGCACCTGGTTGATGTCGCACACGAGGTCGGTCGTGACGTTGCCGAACGCGTAGTTGAGGTGGGTCAGGTCCTTGATCGCGCCGGTCGACACGAGGTTCGAGACGTGGAAGTTGCGCGTGATCGGGCCGTCGGCCATGAAGTAGCCGACGCTGCGGTAGCCGTTGATGTCGTCAGGACCCGCCGACGTCGCGGCGGGCTTGGCGGTGGGGGCGACGGCCTGGGTTGCCGGTGCCACCACGACGGATGCGGCGAGGACCGCGGCTGCGGCGATCGCCACCGGCGCGAGCCGGCGTCTGGGTGTGTCTTGCATGTGAGGGCCTCGTTGCTCTCCTCCGGGCACGCCCGGAACTTTGTTCGGACGCCTCGCACAGTAGACCTAGCAGGAACCTTTGCCAAGGGTCTTAACCAATACGAGGGCGTGTTGAGCGGTAAGACCGATTTACCCCTTGGACAGGTGTCCTACTCGGCGCTTCTCGCAGCCTCTCCTCGGCGCTCGTCCCGGGAGCCCGGGTCCGCCCGGTCAGCCTCTGTCCACCACGGCGCCGCACCTCACACCCCTCCTTGTGGAACCGCTCCTGCGGCCGTCGTACGCTCGGATCGTGCCCCCGCTGACCCCCGTGACCCCGCAGACCGGCCCCACGATCGACGACGTCGTCCACCTGCTGCGCGGCAAGCGGCTCACGGCCCTGACGGGCGCGGGCATCTCCACGGACTCCGGCATCCCCGACTACCGCGGCCCCGACTCCCCTCCTCGCAACCCCATGACCTACCAGCAGTTCGTCGGGGACGAGGCGTTCCGCCGCCACTACTGGGCACGCAACCACGTGGGCTGGCAGCGCGTTCACCGCACGCACCCGAACGCCGGGCACAAGGCCCTGGTCCGGCTCGAGGAGCGCGGGGTCCTCGAGGGGATCATCACGCAGAACGTCGACCTCCTCCACGAGGACGCGGGCTCGCGCAACGTCATCGACCTGCACGGCCGCTACGACCGCGTGATCTGCCTGTCCTGCTCGCGCGTCATCTCGCGCGAGCACCTGGCCGACCGGCTCACCGAGCTCAACCCGCACTTCCTGGAGAGCATCGGCGACCTCGACGACGTCGAGACCGCGCCCGACGCCGACGCCGTCATCGAGTCGACCTCGCACTTCGTACCCGCCGCGTGCGAGTTCTGCGGCGGCATGCTCAAGCCCGAGATCGTGTACTTCGGCGAGAACGTGCCGCGCGAGCGGGTCGAGCGGGCCTTCGCCCTGGTCGACGCCGCCGACGCGCTGCTCGTCGCCGGCTCCTCGCTGACCGTCCTGAGCGGGCTGCGGTTCGTCAAGCACGCCGTGAAGACCGACAAGCCGGTCGTGATCGTCAACCGCGGCGTGACGCGGGGCGACCCGCTCGCCACGATCAAGCTCGAGGCCGGGGTCTCCGAGACGCTCGAGGAGCTCGCGGACAGGCTCTGACGCAGCAGACCCGCACGGCGCCCGCGCCGAGGGCCGGCATGGCCTCCTCAGCGCTGCGTCTCGAAGAACTCGCGGATGAGGTCGCCGCACTCGACGTCGCGGATGCCCCCCACGACCTCGACGCGGTGGGGGTTTCGGCGGTCGCGCACGATGTCCCACACGGACCCGCACGCGCCGGCCTTGGGGTCCCACGCGCCGAGCACGAGGCGCTCGACCCGCGCGAGCGTGGTCGCCCCGGCGCACATCGCACAGGGTTCGAGCGTCACGACGAGCGTGCACCCCTCGAGGCGCCACGAGCCGAGCGTGGCCGCGGCCTGGCGCAGCGCGAGGACCTCGGCGTGCGCGGTGGGGTCACCGGTCTCCTCGCGCCGGTTGCGGCCGAGGCCGAGGAGCCGCCCGTCGGGCCCGACGACGAGCGCCCCGATGGGCACGTCGCCCGTGGCGAGGGCGTGGGTCGCCTCGTGCAGCGCGAGCCCCATGAGCTCGTCCCACACCGCGCGGCGGGCCACGACGGTGTCGGGCGGGAACGTTCCGCTCGCCCAGGGCAGGTCGAGCCCGACGGGACCGGGCTCTGCGGCGGGGGTGACGTCGTCGGGGACCATGCTCCCGAGGCTACCGGGCGGTACCCTCGAACCATGCGCCTGCACGTCGCCGACCACCCGCTGGTCGCCCACAAGCTCACCGTCCTTCGCAACAAGGACACCGCCTCCCCGACCTTCCGCCTCCTGGTGGACGAGCTCGTGACCCTGCTGGCCTACGAGGCGACGCGGGACGTCCGGGTCGAGCCCCACGAGGTCGAGACCCCGGTGACCACGACCGTCGGGGTCCGCATCGCCGAGCCCCGCCCGCTCGTCGTCCCCATCCTGCGCGCGGGCCTGGGGATGCTCGAGGGCATGACCCGCCTGCTGCCCACGGCCGAGGTCGGCTTCCTGGGGATGCAGCGCGACGAGGAGACCCTCGAGGCCGTCACCTACGCGAACCGCCTCCCGGACGACCTGACGGGTCGCCACGTGTTCCTGCTCGACCCCATGCTCGCGACCGGCGGGACGCTCGTCGCGGCGATCGACTACGTGTTCGAGCGCGGCGCGCGCGACGTCACGGCCGTGTGCCTGCTCGCGGCCCCCGAGGGCATCGAGGTCCTCGAGAAGGCGGTCGGCGACCGCGTCGACGTCCAGCTCGTCGTGGCCGCGGTGGACGAACGGCTCGACGAGAAGGCGTACATCGTGCCGGGACTGGGCGACGCGGGCGACCGCCTCTACGGCGTGGTCTGAGACCGCCCTCGTGGGCGCGGGGTGACCGGTCCGCCGCGTCGCCCGCGCCCACGATGCCCGACGGCGTCACGTCCGTCCCATTTTCGCGTCTCACCTCGTGAGATTCTTGGCCCTTGCCCTTGGCGCCCCACCGCGTCGCTGCCATGCTCGCCACGTGACCTCCTCGCTGACCTGCCGAGGCGCCGACCGGCGTCCGAGCGTCAGCATGCCCTCCAGCGTCTGTTGTCCGGCCTGACTCCCTCAGCCCCCTGACAACCCCTGCCGACCGTCGTCGGCGCCGCTCCGGCCCAGGCCGTCGAGCGGGAACCCTGGAGCATCCCATGGCCACCTTGACCCAGAAGACCCCTCGCCCGCACGCACCCCACCGTCGCACCCACCCCGGCTTCGTCCTGTACGTCGGGGTCGACGCCGCGACCGGCGAGCACCCGCAGGCCGAGCTCGTCGAGCTCGCCGAGGCCCTCGGCGAGCTGGCCCGCGAGTGGCTGCCCGAGGCCGAGACGTACACGGCCCTGACCCTGTCGGAGCCCGCGACGGACCGCCACGAGCACCTCGTCGACGAAGGGCGCCGCAAGGCGCGCGGCCGCAGCGCTGCCCGCCGGGCCGAGGTCCCCGTCCCCGCACCGGACCTCGCCCCGCTCGGCGACGTCGAGGCGTTCCGCGACCGGCTCGCGGCCCTGTCGCCGTTCCCGCGGGTCGTCATCGACCCGGCGAGCCGCCGCGTGACCGTCGACGGCTCCGAGCAGCGGCTCACCCACAAGGAGTTCGAGCTCCTGACGCACCTGTCCCGCTCGGCGCACCGCGTCGTGACCAGGGACGAGCTCCTGTCGACCGTCTGGGGTGCCGACGCGGTGCGCGACGGCAGCCGGACCATCGACGTCCACGTGCGCCGCCTGCGCGAGAAGCTCGGGCTCCAGCACGTCATCTCGACCGTCCGCGGGCTCGGCTACCGGTTCGACCCGCAGACCCACGTCGTCCTCAGGGGCTCGGGGGACGCCGCCTGAGGACCAGTGCTGCCGGGTCGCACGCTCGTGGTCTCGTGGGGGGATCCCGTCCGGCCCGGCAGCACGAACCCCGCCGGACGAGCGCGCGACGAGTTTGGTCGAGAGCCCCCGGCAGGGTTGGATGAGGGCGTCCACCCGCCCCGTCCTGTGAGGTCTCCGCCGCCGTGCCAGCGCCCCGTCCTGTCGCCCGTCCCCTCGCAGGCCTGATCGGGGCGGTCGCCTCGCTCGGGCTCCTGTCGGGATGCGTGGGCACCGAGGTCGCCGCGGTACCCACGCAGGTGCGCGAGCCCGTGATCACCCGTGACGCGGCCACGACGCTGTTCGCCTCGCTCTCCACGACGCGCAACGCAGCGAACGCGGCCCGCGACGGCGCTGCTCTCCCGACCATCGAGGCGGGACCCGTCCTGCGGTCGTCGACGTTCGCGTTCGCCGCGCAGACCGCGCAGGCAGCGGCCCCCGTCGCCCCCCACACGTCCGTGCCGGGGACGCTCGCCGCCCCGGTGGCCGGAACCGCGGACTGGTTCTACTCCCTGCGCGCACCCGGGGACCCTGCGGCGTCGGACGGCGAGTTCGTCGAGTCGACGCTCTTCACGCGCGCGTCCGCGGACGCCCCGTGGCTGCTGACCTACCAGCTCGCGACCGACCCGGCCGTAGCCCTCCCCCAACCCTCGCTGGTAGGCGGCGCCGCCGTCGGGCCCGACGACGGCGCCCGCGCCCGCGGGGCCTCCGCGCTCGAGGACGTGCTCGCCTTCGCCCGCACCGGCCAGGCCGCCCCCGCTCTCGACGTCACCGACGCCGACCAGCTCGCGACCGCCCACACCCAGGGCTTCCCCGTCGCCGACCTGACCCCCGAGAGCGGGACCGAGGAGCGCACGTGCGCGTACGAGGCCCCCGACGCGGCCTGGCTCGCGTCCGCCGACGGGGTCTTCGCCCTGGCGTCCGTCGAGTGCACGCAGTCCGTGACGCTCACCGGCGGGTGGACCGCGCCCACCCCGACGACCGGCACGCTCGGGACCGTCCCGCCCGGTGCCCGCCTGTCGGCGTGGACCGTCACGCAGACCGTCACGGTCCTCGTCGAGGCGCACGACGACGGCACGTCCCGGGTGGTCGGCTCGCGGCTGCGCCCCGTCCGGACGGACGTCACACTCGCCCCGTGACCCCGGTCGCTGCGGTCACCAGGGGCTCGGCGTAGGTTCGGTCCATGAGCGACACCACCGGATCGAATCCCGTCCCCCGTGGCTGGAAGCGCCGCGGCCCGCACTTCACCGACCGCATCGCCGCGGACAGCACCTCAGCACCCGGCGAGCAGGGCGACGACCAGGGCCGGTGGCCCGTCGAGCCCGGCCGCTACCGGCTCGTCGCGAGCCTCGCGTGCCCGTGGGCGCACCGCTCGATCATCGTGCGCCGACTGCTCGGGCTCGAGAACGCGATCTCGCTGGGCGTCGTCGACCCGATCCAGGACTCCCGCTCGTGGCGCTTCACCCTCGACCGCGACGGGGTCGACCCCGAGCTCGGCTCCCACTTCCTCGCCGAGCACTACCTCGCGCGCGACCCCGAGGACGACGGCGGCGTGAGCGTGCCCGCGATCGTCGACGTCCCCTCGCGCCTGCTCGTCACCAACGACTACCCGCAGATCACGCTCGACCTGTCGACCGAGTGGACCGCGTACCACCGGCCCCGCGCCCCCGACCTCTACCCCGAGGCATGGCGCGACGAGATCGACGACGTCACCGAGAAGGTCTACCTCGACGTCAACAACGGCGTGTACCGCGCCGGGTTCGCCGACTCGCAGGAGAAGTACGACAGGGCGTACGGGATCCTCTTCGAGCGCCTCGACTGGCTCTCCGACCGGCTGTCCGAGCGCCGCTACCTCGTCGGCGACCACCTCACCGAGGCAGACGTGCGCCTCTTCACGACGCTCGTGCGGTTCGACGCGGTCTACCACGGACACTTCAAGACCAACCGCAACAAGATCACCGAGGACAAGGTCCTGTGGGGGTACGTACGTGACCTGTTCCAGACGCCCGGGTTCGGCGACACCGTGAACTTCGAGCACATCAAGCACCACTACTACCGGGTGCACTCCCAGCTCAACCCGAGCGGGATCGTGCCCGACGGCCCCGACCTGTCCGGCTGGCTCAGGCCGCACGGGCGCGAGGCGCTCGGCGGTTCGCCCTTCGGTGACGGCAGCGCACCGACCGCGGCCACGGACCTCGCGTCCTACCACCTCGCACCTCTCGCGGTGCCCGTCGAGGGCGAGCCACGGGCCGCGCAGCCCAGGGGCTGACGCGGCGAGGTCGGCCGTCCGGACCGACGAGGAGGGACCCCGGCGTCGCACCGGAGTCCCTCCTCGTCAGTCGTGCGCCGAGCCGTCGCTCAGCCGCGGCTCTCGTCGCGCCAGAAGTACGCACCGAACGCGGAGTCCGGGACGACCGAGACGCTCCACGCCGTCGCGATGTAGTTCCGGCCCTCGTACGCGACGCGGTCGCCCACCCGGTAGGCCTCGGTCCAGTGCCAGGTCGGCAGGCAGGTCTGCCCCGCGACCTCGAACGTCCACGAATGGCCGGAGTCTGCCACGACGCGGTACGTCGCGCCGCGCTCGGGCACGTTCGGCACCTTGAGCTGGACCCGCTTCTGGTCCTGCACCACCCGGTGCGTCTCGGGCGCGACCACACCGTTCACCTCGACGTGGAACGTGACGGCCGCGGTCGAGGCGATGTTGTCGTACACGAACGTCACCGGCCGGTACGACTGCTGCTCGTTGTCCTCGAAGTAGCAGACGCCCAGGATCGGGGGGCCCACCGTCGGCGCGAACACGTCGTAGCGCGCGGCCTCGTACCTGGCGGTCACGGTGTTGCTGCGGGCCACCCCGTCAGCCGTGACCGACTGCTGGAACTGGACGGTCCCGGCGGGGAGCCGGGTGACGCCCGTCGGCAGGAAGAACTCCTGGGTGCCTCCGGCCGGGACGTCGACGGCCGCTCCCGCGAAGCCGTACGCCGGCGAGTACATGCGCACCCGCACGGTGCCCGGTGACGTGTTCGTGTACGTGCCGACGATACGGACCGACTTGTCGGCCGCCTCCGCACGGGCGCTCTGCGTCGCCGACCAGCTCGGGACGTAGCAGCTCGCCGCAGGGATCGCCTGGCTCGCGACCTGCCGTCCGTCGGCCGAGACCGTGAACGTGGCGCCCTGGTACCCGGCCGACACCATGACCGGGACGACCTTGCCCGGGGCCACGACCTGCGTGAGGTCGTCGCGGCCCGCGACCGTGAACTGTACCGGCAACGTCGAGGACGAGTTGTCGAACGTGAGCGTCACGGAGGTCGCGGAGGCGTGCGCGGCCGGGTCGTAGGCGCACTGCCCGGCCGTGACCTTGGCCTTCGGCGCGATCACCGCGCGGCCGAACGTGGCGACGACCTCACCCTGGTACCCCTTGCCCGTGGCGCCGGTCTCCGTGACCCACCGGTACTGGCGGAAGGTGACCTTCCCCGCGTCGATGGACTGGCGGCCCGTGTCGATCGCGAACGAGCCCGTCTGCCCCGCGGCCAGCGTGACCTTCTCGGAGTCCTTCATGCCCAGGCCCGCCGGCGCGAGCATCCGCACGTCCATCGCCTCGGCCGTCGTGTTCACGACCGTGCCGGTCAGCCGGACCTGACCACCCACGTTCTCCGCAGCGACCGACACCTCCTGCGACCACTGCGGCACGTAGCAGCTCTCGCCACGGAGCGTGAACGACTCGGCGACCCGACGGTCCACCAGGACCGTGAGCTCGTGCGCGCCCAGACCGCGCAGCAGGCCGGGTGCGGTCACCGTCGCCTTCTCGCCCGCGCCGACGACCGTGCGCAGACCGTCCTGACCGGCCACGCCGAACTCGACCGGCAGCGTCGAGGCCGAGTTGTCGAACGAGAACACGACGTCGGCGACCGAGGTCCGCGACCCGAGGTCGAACACGCACTGACCCACCGTGGGCGCCACCGCCCGGGGCGCGATCCGTGCCCCGGCATGGCCGACCGTGAGCTGCTGGTCGTACTCGCCCGGGTCCCCGTCGACGTCGGGGACCGAGAGGTGCTGACGCACGACCAGGTCTCCCGAGGCGAGGACCTGCTCCCCGGTCGACCGGAAGAACGTCGCGCTCTCGCCCGGGTCGATCATGGTCGCCCCTCGGGAGGCCCCTTCTGCGCCCACCGGCGTCATGTCGTCGACCTGGATCGCCAGAGGACGACCGGTCGAGTTGGTGACGACCGCCTCGAGACGGACCGCTCCCGCCTCGTTGCTGGCGTGCGTCGTGACGTCGGCGCCGGACAGCCACTGCGGGACGAAGCAGTCCTCGGCAGGGACGCCGGCCACGGGGACCTTCCGCGTGAACTCGCGCGCGTCGACCGTGGTCACGAGCGTCAGGGACGCCGAGGCGTCCTTCGGGACGCGCAGGTCGTGAGGCACCGCGAGCTGCGTGGTGGCACCGCGGGGCAGGGACACCGTCCGAGAGGTCGCGTCGTCGACGCCGAGGGTCACCCGGAGGTCGTCGTAGGACGTCGTGTTGGCGACATCCTTCAGCACGACCGTCGCTGCGCCGTCGACGCACTGGGCGGCGAACGTGGCACCGGCGGCGACCTTGTCCGCACCGGCCCAGGGCTCACCGACCGCGAGGTCCGCGCTCGCGGAGTCCTTCAGCGTCCGGCCGGCCGAGGTCGTGGTCGCGGAGAACGAGAGCCCGGCCGTGGTCGCCTGGGCCCCGTCTCCCGCGAGAAGCTGGACGTCGAGGGAGACCGGCGGGCCGTATGTCTGGCTCCCGCCGGGAGCCACGAGAGCCGCGCCGCCGGTCGGCGTGCACCTCAGGGAGGCGTCGCCCGGCGAGCAGGTCCACCCGGAGTCCAGGGGCTTCGCCGTGACGCCTGCGGGCAGGTCGCCCACGAAGAACGCCACGCCCTGTGCGTCGACGTCACCGGTGTTGCGAGCCGTGAGCCGGACCGAGGTCGCGCCAGGGTTCACGAGCGGGCCGATGGTCGGCGTCACCAGGTCGATCTCGGCACCGTACGAGGGCACGGGCGCCGGCACGTACTCCTTCTTGACGGGGGTCAGGCCCTTGCCGTGCACCGTGCCACCGAACGTGTAGGTCCCGCCGCGCGAGGCCTGGACGGTGATGACGAGGTCCTTCGTCTCCCCGGGAGAGAGCACCCCGACCGAGCACGTGACGAGCGAGGACCCGTCGGCCTGCAGCGACGCCGGGCCGCACGGCAGCGCCGCCAGCCGGATCGTCGGGACGACGCCGCGGCCTGCGGTGACCGTGGAGGTCACGACCGAGACGTTCGGCGGGAGCGTCACGTCGACGACGACCTCCTCGGCGGACGTGCCGCCGGAGTTGGACGCGGTGAGCGTCAGGTCCTCGGGGTCCCGGGGAGCGAGCGTGAGGGGCGCGAACGCGAGGTCGAGAGACGCCGGGGCCGGCGGGTCCACGGGGACGACGGGATCCGGACCGGGGACGACGGGGTCGACGGGGGTCAACGGGAACGTCGGCGGCACGAGGGGCGTCGTCGGCTCGCCCTGACCGGCCGCCGCCGTGCCGGACCCTGCTGCCGCGTTGCCGTTCGAGGCCGGCGCTGCGGGGTTCGTGGTGTCGGTGGGCGTCTCAGCGAGCGGCACGGTGTTCGCAGGGGACGTGGGGTCCCCGCTCGGAGGTGCCGACGGCTCGCCCGTCGGAGTACTCGTGGGCGCGCTCGACGGCGACGTCGAGGCTGACGGGTCGGGGCTGGCGCCCGCGCTCGGAGGCTGTTCGGACGAGAAGCCACCGGACACGGCGACGACGCCCGCACCGACGGCCGCGACCGCAACGACCCCCACTGCGGCGGCGATCAGAGGGGATGCGGCGATGAAGGCTGCCAGTCCGGTCGCGCCGGCCGCAGCCGCCGCACCCGTCCCGACCGCGGCGCTCGCGCCGACAGCCGCAGCCGCGCCGAGCCCACCGCTCGTGGCGGCTGCACCGGCCGCCGCAGCGCCTCCCATGGCCCCTGTCCCCGCGGCGCCTCCGGCTGCGCCGGTACCGGCCGCAGCCCCGCTGCCACCCGCGGCGGCTCCAGAACCGGCGGCACCGGAACCAGAGGCCCCGGCCGCACCGCTCCCCGCGCTGCCGCTCGCACCGCCCGCCGCCCCCGTCGCACCAGCGGCACCGGCCCCGACGGCTGCACCACCCGTGAGCGGGAGAGCCGTCCCGACCAGGCCCAGCGCAGCGACCCCGAAGACCAGCGGGGCGATGACGGCGCGCATGCCGTGCGAGACGTCGCCGAGCTCGAGCACGAGCGCCCGGCACTCGCCGCACTCCTCGAGGTGCGCGTCGACCTTGGCCGTCTCCCGCTTCGCGAGCCCACCTCGGACGTAGGAGCCGAGGAGGGGGTTGACGTTCTCGCACCCTGCGCTGCTCGCGCCCGTCAGGTGCTGCTGGAGGTAGGCCTGGCGCAGCCCCTCCCGGGCACGGTAGGCGAGCGCCGAGACGCCGTTGGCCGTGAGGCCGAGCAGAGGGGCGATCTGGGCCGGGTTCATCTCCTCGACCTCGGTGTACCAGAGCACGGCCTGCCAACGCTCCGGCAGCCCCTGGTAGGCCTTGGTCACGACGGACCGTTCGAAGCCCTGGAGCGTGGGGTCCTCGGTCGAGGCCATGGGCCCGAACGCGCTCTCGAACGTCTCGATGTCGTCGGTGGGCTGCGTGCGTCGGCCCGCGTTCGACAGGTCGTAGGACAGGCGCCGGACGACGGTGAAGAGGTAGGCACGGAACGTGACGTCGGGTCCGCCCCCCGACTGCAGGATGCCGAGCACCTTGGCGAAGGCCTCCGAGACCATGTCGTCGGCGTCGGACCCCGAGCGCACGTACTGGCGCGCGACCGTGCGTGCCGCCGCGGCGTGCCGCTCGTACAGCGCACCGAACGCCGCGTAGTCACCTCCGCGGACGGCGGTGATCAGCTCGGCATCGCTCGTCGGGGCGTCGTCCCTCGACGTGTCGACCTGCGTCATGCCCCTACCGCCTCTGACTCCGCCTCATCAGCAGGTGAGGCCCTCCCGTTCATCCTAGACGGGAAAATCGGTGGTGTTATCTACGTCTCACCGCGGATTCGCCCGTCTTGTCCGTCTGTCAGGATGACAGAACCGACGGAATGTGCTGCATGTCCGTCGGTGTGTCGAGTGGATGAAAGAGAAACCGGGCGGCCGCTGTCGCGTCATGAGCACCGGCCTCGGACGTCTCATGAGTATGGACCTACGACCTGGCTACCCCGAGCCAGCCGTCGCCTCGCTGCTCGACGAGTGGCAGGCGGCCAGCACGAACAGCGTCTGGCTGCGGCCAGGCGACTGGTACCACCCTGCCGTGGAAGCGCTCGTCGAGGCGCTCACGGACGCCCGGTGCCCCGCCGCTGCGGCCGAGAGGCTCGGCGAGGCCCGCGGCCGTGACGGCATCAGCATCGGCGAGACGATCGACGACCTCTCGTGCTTGTTCGACCTGTGGGGCACGGCCCCCGACGTCACCGTGCTGCGGGCAGTCAGCACCGGGTGGGCCGTCGGCAACGAGCTGCTTCCCGGCGCACCGCCCACGACCGACCCCCGCTCGGGCCTCGTGACGGTGCCCTACCTCGTGCAGCGTCTCCAGGAGACGTACGGTCAGGCCGACCGCCTGGGGACCCCCGCGTCCGCGACGCACTGCCTCGTCCTGGTGGACGTCGCGATCGAACGCATCGACGGATGGCAGAAGGTCGCCCGCGCCGCGGCCATGGGCAAGGTCCTGACGGAGACGTTCGGCCTCGGGCACCCGGTCGCGACGCTCGGCGGCGGGATCTACGCCGCGCTCTGCGCCCGCACGGCCGACGTCGGTCCGGTACGTGCCGAGCTGCGGCACAGGATCGAGCGCACGGCGCTCACCTTCGGGGTGACCGCGATCCTGCGACGCCCGCCTCGCATCTGGGTCGAGCCCCTTCCCGCGCAGCACGCCGACGCCGCGCAGATGCTCTACGACCTGTCGCGCTGAGACGGCCCCCGCACACCACGACGCCCCGTCGTCCGGCGAGGGACGAGCGGGGCGTCGTGGGGAATCGCGCTGGGGGGACGGCGCGAGGGTCAGCGGGGGCTGTACGTCAGGCAGTCCGCATGGTCCGCGCCCTGGGGGCCGGCTCCGACGCGGATCGCCGAGGCGTTGCACTCGAGCGACTCGTTGTGGGCGCACTCCCCGCGTTGGCAGGCGCCGACGTGGGCGATGACCTTCTCCAGCCCTCCCTTGGAGGTCAGGGGGATGAACGTGGCGCACTCGGCCTCGCTGCCGTGCGCGGCGATCGTCACGGCGCCGGCGTGGCAGCCGTGCTCGTGGTTGTATCCGCAGCCGTCGATCGAACACTCGACGACCTGGGGCATCTCCATCAGGCTGCTCATGGGACTTCTCCTTGCTCGAAGGACAGGGGCGTTCAACCGTGCATTTCCTTCACGGTATTCCTTGGAACGGCCCCTGTATAGGAAGCAAGGCCTCACTCACTTCGGCGGAATTCCGCCGCTTATACGTCACACGGACCGCGCGTAAAGGCATTCTGCGAAAGCCCCGCTGCGGTCCCTCGTGGCACCGCCCGAGGTCAGGAGCCTCGGCCCGGGCGCCACAGGACGAGGGCTCGCGTCTCGCTGGACTCGACGACCTGGCCGCTGCCCCGGCCGGGCTCCGCTCCCCGGTCCGCCGTCGTGCGCCGGACGCGCCGCCCCCGCGGCACCATGACGACGTCTCCGCTCACCCCGGCCGCGAACACGCGCCCTCCTTCGAGCTGCGTCGCGAGGGCGTCGAGGCGGGCCTCGAGCCGGCTCACCTGCTCCTCGAGCGCGAGGATGCGGCGGATGCCCGCGAGGTTGATGCCCTCCTCCTGGGAGAGCCGCTGGACCTCGAGGAGCTTGGCGACGTCGCGCTGGGAGTAGCGGCGGCCGCGCCCCATGGTGCGGCGCGGGGTCACGAGGCCCAGGCGGTCGTACTGGCGCAGGGTCTGCGGGTGCATCCCGGCGAGGGCCGCGGCCTGCGAGATGGCGAGCACGGGGGCGTCGTCGTACGCGTTGAGCGGGATCTGGCCCCCCGTGGGAGCCTCGTTCCTGGCCATGCCGTCCTCCTCGCTGCTCCTCGTGCCTGCTGGTCGGTCCTGCCCGCTACTCGGCCGCGCGCCCGAACAGGTCGGAGCGCACGTCGCTCTCGCCGTCGGTCGCCGCGGCGAGCGCCTCGACGGCCTCCTTGGCGGCCTTCGAGAGCTTCTGCGGCACGACGACCTGGATCGTGACGAGCAGGTCGCCCGTCGCCTTGGCCGTCTTGACGCCCTTGCCCTTGACGCGCAGCGTGCGTCCCGACGGCGTGCCCGCGGGGACCTTGACCTTGACGGGCTTGCCGTCGAGCGTCGGGACCTCGATGGTCGCACCGAGCGCGGCCTCCGCGAACGTCACGGGGACGGTCAGGCGCAGGTTGTGCTTCTCGTCGACCGAGAACACGGGGTGCGGCGTGACGTGGACCGTGATGACCAGGTCGCCGGGCGCGCCGCCCGCGACGCCGGGGCGCCCCTTGCCGCGCAGCCGGATCTTCTGGCCGTCGCGGACTCCCGCCGGGATGCGGGCCGTGATGGTGCGCCCCTCGGTCGTGACGTTGACGGTCGAGCCCTCGACCGCGGGCCGGAACCCGAGGGTCGCCGACGACTGCACGTCGGCCCCGGGCTGCGGGCGCTGGTAGCCGGCGTTGGGGCGGAACCCGGTCTGGGCTCCCCCGCCGCCGAACATCGACCCGAGGATGTCCTCGAAGCCGCCGCCTCCGCCGGTCTGCGTGGAGTACCGCACGCGGCCTCCGCCACCGCCGCCGCCGCCGAACATGCCACCGAAGATGTCCTCGAACCCTCCGGCCCCGCCGGCGGGTCCGCCGGCTCCTGCCGAGAAGCGGGCGCCCCCGCCGGCCATGGCACGGATCGCGTCGTACTGCTGGCGCTGCTCGGCGTCGGACAGGACCGCGTAGGCCTCGCCGATCTCCTTGAACTTCGCCTCGGCCTTCGCGTCACCCTGGTTCTGGTCGGGGTGGTAGGTGCGGGCCAGCTTGCGGTACGCCTTCTTGATCGCGGCGTCGTCGGCATCCTTGGGGACGCCCAGCGCGGCGTAGAAGTCCTTCTCGATCCAGTCCTGACCGGTCAAGGCGCCTCCTCTCATGGGTCTCACCGGCCCGGGGGCCGGTGGTGGTGCTTACGTCCATAGTGTTCGTGCTCCCGGGGCCCGACGGCGGAGGTCACCTTCGCGAGGAAGGTGCGCTC